>CAZNKW010000019.1:0-11824 GCA_964573655.1 uncultured Dehalococcoidia bacterium | reverse complement strand
ATATTACCAGGCTCTATAAATTAAACGCCTTGTTCTCCATAATTCTGCCGACAATACTTGACAAATATTTAGAAAGGGGTTATAATAATAACTTAATACGAAATCACTATTTTATGCGACAAGATTCCTCTATCATTCCCACGTTATAGGATATCTTTTTGTTTTTCCCCTTTTAGGCTTACTATGCCCAGCAAAGGAGAGTGTATAGGAAGTTGACTTTTAGTATGCCATCCTCCCAGATAGAAAGAGCTCCCAGAAAATCGTTTGGCCGAATCTCTCCAGTTTTAGAAATAACCAACCTAATTCAAGTCCAATTTAGCTCCTTCCGCCGGTTTCAAGAGCAGGGATTGAGAGAACTCTTTCAAGGCCTCTCCATCCAAGACTTGACGGGCACACGACTTGAACTACGCTTCCTAGACTGTGAATTTGGGCCGCCGAAGCATTCCGTAAAGGATTGCCAAGAGCGCTATGTTACCTACTCAGCTCCCCTTTACGCTAAGGTTCAGTTAGAGGTTAAAGAAACGGGGGAAATTAAAGAGCAAAATATTTTTATGGGCGACATCCCCCTAATGACCCCTAGCGGTACCTTCATTATCAACGGGACGGAGCGAGTGGTGGTAAGCCAGTTGATTCGCTCCCCCGGACTTTACCTTACCCTTGAGACTGATATAGCCAGCGGGAGAGAGCTATGTTATGGCAAACTTATCCCTGAACATGGCTCTTGGCTAGAGTTCGAAACCAGTAGTAAAGATGTAATCTGGGTAAAGATAAATGGTAAAAGGAGATTCCCTATTACCACCCTATTACGTGCTATTGGCTATGGCAGTGATGAAGAGTTACTTCAGCTATTCCAAGATTGGGACACCTCCCCAGAGCACTCCTTTATTCAAGCCAGTATAAAGCAGGAACCCTCAATTAAAAATGAGACCGAGGCTCTGCTCGACATTTATAAACGTTTGCGCCCCGGGGATTTGCCTAACATTGACAATGCCAAAAGCTTAGTGAACAACCTCTTCCTTAACCCCCGTCACTATAACTTGGGCAAGGTTGGTCGCTATAAGCTTAACAAGCGGTTAGGTCAAGAGCCATCAACCACAGAGCCCAATTTTGCCCTTGCTAAAGAAGACCTCGTAGCTATAGTGCATCACATTCTCATGGTCAACAATGGCACAGAGCAACCTGATGACATTGACCACCTTAGCAATCGAAGATTGCGTACCGTTGGTGAATTAATCCAAAATCAGCTCCACATTGCCCTTCTGAACCTGGAACGGGCCATAAAAGAGCGTATGAGCATTGTCGATACTGAGACTGTTGCCCCCAGCGCCCTGATTAATACTCGACCTATATTCACAGCAATAAGAGAGTTTTTCATCGGCTCTCAGCTCTGCCAATTCATGGACCAAACTAATCCCTTAGCGGAGTTAACTCATAAGCGTCGTCTCTCAACGCTAGGTCCAGGGGGGCTATCGAGAGAACGCGCCGGCTTCGAGGTCCGTGATATCCACCATTCCCATTATGGCCGAATTTGCCCTATTGAGACACCAGAGGGACCAAATATCGGGCTTATTAGCTCCCTTGCCACCTATAGTTTGATCGACGAATATGGTTTTATAACCACCCCCTACCGGAAGGTTATCCGAGAGGTAAAGAATACACCTGAGGAGTTGCTGGGTAGGACTCTTAGAGAAGCAATAGTTACTAAGAAAGGTCGTCTCATTGCTGAGGCAGGAACCTATATTACCCCTGAGGTTGCACAACGAATCTCCCGCTTATCTCCTAGAACTGTAAAGGTAGTGCCTTTTGTCTCTCGCCAGGTTGTTTATCTCCCGGCTGATAAAGAAGAAGAATATGTGATTGCTCAGGCAAGCGCTCCCCTCACCCCTGATGACCAATTTAGCGATAGTAAAATCGAGGTGAGACAAGGTAATCGCTTCTCTAAAGAGGCACCTGAAAAAATTGACCTTATGGATGTATCGCCAAAACAGATAGTAGGTGTTTCTGCCTCCCTGATCCCCTTCCTGGAACATGACGATGCCAACCGGGCATTAATGGGTTCTAATATGGAGCGTCAAGCAGTGCCTTTGCTTTGCCCTGAGTCCCCTATAGTAGGAACAGGGATGGAGCAACAAATAGCCCAAGATAGCCGACAATTGGTTCTCGCTGAAAGTGAAGGGGAGGTTATCTCCGTTAGCGGGCAGCAGATTGTGGTCAGGGGTGACAATGGAGAGGAGCAAATTTATCCCCTGGTGAAATTTATGTGCACCAACCAAGGAACTTGCATCAATCAGCACCCCGTTGTGATCAAAGGGGAAAGAGTGCGACAAGGGCAAGTTTTAGCTGATAGCTCAGCCACCGACCACGGGATATTATCCCTTGGCCAGAATGTGCTTTGCGCCTTTATGAGCTGGGAAGGCTATAACTTTGAAGATGCGATTGTGATATCAGAGAAGCTGGTTAAGGAGGATAAATTCACCTCCCTTCACATAGAAAAGTATGAGATTGAAGCCAGAGAGACGAAGTTAGGTTCGGAGGAAATCACCAGGGATATACCTAACGTAGGTGAAGAGAGCCTTCGCAATCTTGATGAGGAAGGGATCGTATACATCGGCGCCGAGGTTGAATCAGGGGATATCCTGGTAGGAAAGATCACCCCAAAAGGGGAGACAGAGCTAAGTGCCGAAGAGAAGCTGCTCCGGGTTATCTTCGGTGAGAAGGCTCGGGAGGTAAAAGATACTTCCCTCCGAGTGCCTCATGGTGAAAGGGGCTTAGTGATTGCAGTAAAGGTCTTCTCTAATCGTGATGAATTGCCTGAGGGGGTTAGCAGGTTAGTGAGGGTATGGGTGGCTCAGAAGCGGAAGGTTTCTGAAGGGGACAAATTAGCCGGGAGGCATGGTAACAAGGGCGTTGTGGCTCGCATTTTACCTGTAGAAGATATGCCCTTTCTTCCTGACGGTAGGCCGGTAGATATTGTCCTTAATCCTATCGGTGTCCCCTCTCGCATGAATTTGGGGCAAATCTTTGAGGCTCACCTTGGCTGGGCTGCTCATGAGCTTGGCTTCAAGGTGGATTGCCCTGTATTCGAAGGGGCGAGTAGCGAGGTGATTGAGGATGCCTTGGCAAGAGCTTGGATTGCCCAGCAAGCTGGTGCTACCAACTCTGATTTAAATCCGGAGGAGAAATCAGAGCAGATCAAAGCGTGGCTTGCTGAACGAGGCTTTGAAGAGGAGAGGATATTTAGCCAAGATTACACAGGCGAGGCCAAAAGGGCCTGCCTTCGCCTCTGGCTCAAAGAATTAGGTATCGCTACTGAAGGGCTTAGTGAAGAAGAGGTAGAAAAAATAAGCAAAGAAAAAGCCCCTTCCCTGCCAATCTATGGCAAGACTACCCTCTATGATGGGCGCACTGGCGAACCCTTCGATCAGCCGGTAACAGTGGGCTATATCTACATGATGAAGCTGATCCATTTAGTAGAAGACAAGGTGCATGCTCGCTCCACAGGTCCTTATACCCTTATTACACAGCAGCCCTTAGGGGGTAAGGCCCAGTTTGGAGGACAACGCTTTGGGGAGATGGAGGTTTGGGCACTGGAAGCCTACGGGGCAGCACATACCCTTCAAGAACTCCTCACTATTAAGTCTGACGACATCGCTGGGCGAGCTAAAGCCTATGAAGCTATCACTAAGGGTGAAGACGTACATCCCCCAGGATTACCAGAGTCCTTTAACGTCCTAGTCCATGAACTCCAAAGTCTAGGGTTAGCAGTAGAGTTATTCGCCGAGGAACAAAGCTGATCCTCAAAGATAGCGAAACAGCAATACGAAGGAGGGAGCAGTTTGTTTAGCGCAGATAGTCTTAGTGGGATACGTATCTCTCTCGCCTCACCGGATCAGATTAGAGGCTGGTCCTGGGGTGAGGTAACCAAACCAGAGACTATAAACTACCGTAGCTTGAAACCAGAGAGGGATGGGCTTTTTTGTGAGAGGATCTTTGGCCCTACCAAAGACTTCGAATGCTACTGTGGGAAATACAAAAAGGTGCGCTATAAGGGTATCCGCTGTGATAGGTGTGGAGTGGAGGTAACCCTCTCCAAGGTGCGTCGAGAGCGTATGGGGCGTATCGAATTGGCTGCCCCAGTAGCCCATAGCTGGTTTGTAAAGGGGATACCAAGCCGGATAGGCTTACTCCTTGACCTTTCCCCACGTAGTTTAGAACGTGTCATTTATTTCGCCCAGCATATTATAACCAGCGTGGATGAAGTGGCAAAACAGGAAGTAATCCGACAGCTACAAGAGGAGCATCAAGAGATAGCCCGTAAGGAAGAGATTAGTGCCGAAGAGCGAATGCAATTAGAGAAGGAAATTGAGCATAAGGTTGCCGAGGTAGAAGACTTACACCCCCTAAGGCTGCTGACAGAGAGTAAGTATCAAGAACTGAAGAGGAAATATGGAAACATCTTTGAAGCCGACATAGGGGCTCAAGCCATCTTAACCATCCTCCAAAACCTTAACCTAGAAGAGCTATACAATGAGCTACATCAGGAGATTAACTCCGCTTCAGGGCAGCGACGGAAGAAAGCCATTAAGAGGTTGCAAGTAGTGGAAGCTTTCCGCCGGAGCGGGAATAAACCGGAGTGGATGATCTTAACCGTCCTCCCTGTCCTCCCCCCAGACTTGCGACCCATAGTGCAACTAGATGGCAGGAGATTCGCTACCAGTGATCTTAATGACCTTTACCGAAGGGTGATCAACCGTAACAATCGCCTTAAAAGACTGTTAAGTCTGGGTGCCCCAGAGATAATCATTCATAACGAGAAAAGAATGCTGCAAGAAGCAGTGGATTCCCTTATCGATAACGGGAGACAAAGAAGAGCTATTACCGGTGCGGGCAATCGACCTTTGCAGTCACGATCGGACGTGCTCCGAGGCAAACAGGGACGTTTTCGCCAGAATCTCTTGGGTAAAAGGGTTGATTATAGTGGGCGCTCGGTAATCATCGTTGGTCCTGAATTAAAGCTGCACCAGTGCGGTCTGCCCAAGCGTATGGCTTTGGAACTGTTTAAGCCTTTTGTCATGTTTCGCTTAGTACAGCAGGGTCTGGCTGCCAATATTAAGAGTGCCAAAAGGATGGTGGAAAGAGCAAGACCAGAGATCTGGAGCATTCTAGAAGAAGTAGTTAAGGAAAGACCTGTTCTCCTCAATCGAGCCCCTACACTACATCGACTAAGCATCCAAGCCTTTGAGCCAGTACTGATCGAGGGCAGTGCCATCCAACTTCATCCCTTGGTCTGCGTTGCCTTTAACGCCGACTTTGACGGTGACCAAATGGCCGTGCATGTTCCCCTCTCCAAGGCTGCAGTGAAAGAGGCGAGGGAGGCAATGCTTAGCGTACATAATATGCTCTTACCCAGTAACGGAGAACCCGTAGTAGCACCAACCCTGGACATGGTTCTGGGTTGCTACTACTTAACCTCCCCCAAGCCTGGTGCCAAAGGCGAAGGGATGAAGTTTAATAGCCTCAGGGAGGCAGAACTGGCCTGTGATCTCGGCGTCGTTAACCCGAGAGCTGAGATTGAGGTAAGGGAGCATGATACAGAGCAGCGAATTAAAACTACCGTAGGTCGCATTATCTTTAATAGTGTTCTGCCCCAGGAGCTTGGCTTCATTAACGAAATAGTCGATAAAACAACCCTGAAACGGCTTATTGCTCAGTGCATTAAACTATCAGGCAATATAAATGCTGCTATCATGGCTGACAAGATTAAGCAGCTAGGATTCCAATACGCCACTAAATCCGGCATCACTGTTGGTGTTAACGATATAAAGGTGCCACAAGCTAAAGCACAGATTTTGCTACGGGCAGAAGAGAGCGTTTCCCAAATAGAAGACCAATATTACCGCGGCTTAATCACAGATGACGAGCGCTATAGCAGCACAGTGGCAGTATGGACAGAGACCACCGATAAAGTCACAGACCTTGTCTCTCAATCCCTGGATCGCTATGGGGGGGTCTACATGATGGCCACCTCCGGAGCAAAAGGAAACATCTCCCAGATAAGACAAATGGCCGGTATGCGCGGCTTAATGACAGACCCTTCTGGCAAGATAATAGATTTCCCTATTAGGTCAAGCTTCAATGAGGGGCTTTCTGTGCTGGAGTACTTTATTTCTACTCACGGCGCCCGCAAAGGACTAGCAGATACTGCCTTGAGAACCTCGGACGCTGGCTATCTCACTAGGCGCCTAGTTGATATTGTCCAAGACATTATCACCTTTGAGGAAGACTGTGGCACAACCTTGGGCATTTGGGTGACAGAGTCAAAAGACGGCTTCTTGCCTCCCCTGTTTGAGCGTATCATCGGTCGCTTAGCGGCAGCTAAAATCCTTGACCCCGCTAGCGGCAGAGTTATCGTCAACCGAAATGAGGAAATAGATGATAAGAAAGCGAAGCAAATTATCTCAGCAGGGATAGCTCAAGTTTATGTTAGATCACCCCTTAGTTGTCAATCGAGGCATGGCATTTGCCAATACTGCTATGGCACTGACCTTGCCCGAGGACATTTGATAAATAAGTATACCGCAGTAGGCATTATCGCTGCCCAAAGCATTGGAGAGCCAGGTACTCAGTTAACACTGCGCACCTTCCACACTGGAGGGGTAATGGGATTAGATATCACCAGCGGTTTGCCTCGAGTAGAGGAACTCTTCGAAGCAAGGATACCTAAAGGACAAGCTATCCTCTCTGAAATTGATGGGATAGCAGAGGTATTTCCAACAGAAGAAGGCCACAGAATTAAGATTACCAACTCTGAATTCTATCGTAACGAATACCCTTTACCTCCAGGCACAGAGCTGCTAGTTAGTGATGGCGACTGGGTAGACATAGGAACAACTCTAGTCAAACAGCCCTCGCCAGCTACCACGGAGGAAGAGACAGCTCCATTGTTGCCAGCTCCCCCTCTCTTAGCTCCAGTGAGTGGCAAGGTGAATATTGAAGGGAACAACCTTCTTATCAGCTATGAAGAGAAAGAGGAAGAGGAATATTTTGTTCCCTTTACAGCAAATATCCGAGTAGAACATGGAGCTCAGGTGAAAGCTGGTGACCAACTTACTGAGGGGCATGTCAATCCTCAAGATATCCTGCGCATCAAAGGGAGGGAAGCAGTACAGCGATACCTGGTAGATGAAATACAAAAGGTCTACCGCTCTCAGGGAGTGAATATCAGCGATAAGCATATTGAGATCGTGGTACGTCGGATGCTACAAAAGGTAAGGGTTGATTCCCCTGGTGACACCGAATTGCTTCCTGGAGAACTGATTGACCGCTTCAACTTCGAGGATATCAATGCTAGAGTGGTAGCTGAGGCAGGCGAACCAGCTACAGCTCAGACTATCCTCTTAGGAATAACCAAAGCTGCCCTTAATTCCGATAGCTTCCTGGCAGCAGCTTCTTTCCAAGAGACCACCAGGGTGCTTACAGAGGCAGCAATAAATGGAAAGATAGATAAACTCTTAGGGCTGAAGGAGAATGTTATCATCGGCAGGTTAATTCCTGCTCACTGCTGCTCAGAGGAAGAGCTGAAAGGTAATGCCGGAGTTGGAATTGAAACTGAAGCGAGGCTTAAAGAAATAGAAGGCCAGAGTGAGCCTCAATTCCAACTCCCGCCGTTAGAGACACCCTGAGAAAGCATTCCTTATCAAGGCTATATCTAGAATTTGCCGCTGCTGTAAGATTACTTCTTTAGAGCCTGCTATCCAGGAGGATAGTCACCGGACCGTCGTTATAAATTTCCACCAACATATGCTGTTGGAAACGCCCCGTCGCCACTTTGAGCCCTGCAGCCTTTGCTATCTCTACAAAGCTATTAAACAGGCCTTGAGCTTCACCTGGTAAAGCAGCCTGAGTGAAACTGGGGCGACGGCCTTTTCGAGTATCAGCTAGAAGCGTAAACTGGCTTACTGCCAAAAGCTCTCCATTGATATCCAAAAGTGAAAGATTTAATTTGCCCGCATCGTCTGGAAAGACGCGAAGGTTAACCGTCTTTTCTACTAGATATCGGGCATCCTTTTCTGTATCCCCTTGAGCTACACCTACCAGAACTACCAGCCCTCGACCAATTTGAGACACCCTTTCCTCACCAATACTGACTGAGGCCTGGGTGACACGTTGAAGAAGCACTTTCACCAATTTCTCCAACGCTCAGAAATTGCTGCGAAATCAATAAGGAAAATCAAGCGAACCCCAGTACTTTAGCGGAATACTAAGGTTTCTCAGGATGCTCCTTCACTTTTAGAAAAGACTATCCCATCAGCTGCTGCATCGATGAGGACAGTATCCCCCTCTCTAAACTCCCCATCCAAAATCCTCTTCGAGAGCGGATTTTCTATATGGTGCTGAATAGCTCGGCGTAGAGGTCTTGCTCCATAGACTGGGTCATAGCCCTCCTTAACCAGCCATGCTCTGGCAGAGTCAGTTAGCTCCATTACTATTCCGCGCTCGGAAAGGCGCTTCTGCACATCCTTTAGCAACAAGTCCACAATCTGTTTCAGGTGCTCTTCAGTTAAGGAGTCAAAGATGATTATCTCGTCTATCCGATTAAGGAGCTCAGGACGGAAGGCTTGCTTTAGAGCACTGCTAATCGTCTGGCGCAGCCGCTCTCGGTCAAGCTCTTTTTCGGGACGAAAACCTATTGTCTGTCGCTGCAGCTCCTGGGTACCCAAATTGCTGGTCATTATGACTACCACATTCTTGAAGTCCACCACTCGCCCATGACCATCAGTCAGCCGCCCATCCTCCAGGATTTGAAGGAGGATGTTAAACACATCTGGATGCGCCTTTTCAACTTCATCGAAGAGGATAACCCTATAGGGACGACGACGCACAAGCTCGGTTAGTTGCCCTCCCTCCTCATAGCCAATGTAGCCCGGCGGGGCACCAATAAGCCTGGATACGGTATGCTTTTCCATGTACTCAGACATATCCAGGCGTACCATGGCGTTTTCATCATCAAAAAGGAACTCCGCTAAAGCACGAGCTAACTCCGTTTTACCTACCCCTGTGGGACCGAGGAAGATAAAGCTGCCAATAGGTCTCTTGGGGTCTTTCAGTCCAGCTCTAGCCCGTCGGATAGCTTCAGAGACAGCAGTCACCGCTTCCCCTTGATTCACAATCCGTTGATGAATCCGCTCCTCCATATGGACTAGCTTCTCTGCCTCAGTCTCCATCATGCGGGAAAGAGGGATACCTGTCCACTTAGAAACAAGCTCAGCAATATCATTCTCATGCACCACACTATCAATCTTCTTATCCTGGAGCCACTTTGCCTTGGCTTGTTTATGCTCTTGCTCCAAGCGGAGCCTCTCAGCCTTAAGCTCAGCAGCATGCTGATAGTCCCGCCGCTGCGACGCCGCCTCTTCCTCGTTAACCAGGTGCTGAAGCTGCCGCTCCGACTCTTTGACTTCAGACGGGGCACTCTCCATATCAATGCGAAGTTTGCTGGCTGCTTCATCGATAAGGTCGATAGCTTTATCCGGCAGGAAGCGGTCAGTAATATATCTATGCGAGAGCTTGGCGGCTGCCACAAGGGCCGAGTCGTCAATCTGGATTTTATGATGTGCCTCGTATCTGGGGCGAAGCCCGCGCAGTATCTCTATGGTAGCCTCCACACCAGGCTCACCGATAAATACTGGCTGGAGCCTCCGCTCTAAAGCCTTATCCTTTTCGATATGCTCGCGATACTCATTGAGCGTAGTTGCCCCAATACACTGCAGTTCCCCCCGGGCAAGGGCTGGCTTAAGGATATTGCTGGCATCAATAGCACCCTCCGCTGCTCCTGCTCCGACTACATTATGTATCTCATCAATAAAAAGAATGACCTCTCCGCTCGACTGGCGAACCTCGTCAATCACCGCCTTAAGCCTCTCCTCAAACTCTCCCCTGAACTTGCTCCCAGCGACTAAAGAAGTCATATCCAAGGCAATCATTCGCTTACCCTTCAGGGAATCCGGGACATCGTCAGCCACAATCTTCTGGGCTAACCCCTCGGCAATAGCTGTTTTACCCACCCCAGCCTCACCAATAATGACCGGGTTATTCTTGGTCCGCCGGGAGAGGATTTGCATTACCCGGCGAATCTCCTCCTCCCGACCGATGACTGGGTCGAGCTTGCCTTGCCTGGCAAACTCGGTGAGGTCGCGACCATATTTCTCCAAGCTGCGATACTTGCTCTCCGCCCTCCTATCAGTAACCCTGCGTGTCCCCCGAATATCCTGAAGGGCTCGATAAATACCTTCCTGGTCGACACCAAAGGAGCGAAGGATTCTGGCTGCCTCCCCTCGCTGTTCTGCGGCGATAGCAATAAGAAGGTGCTCCGTGCCGATGAACTCATCTTTAAGTCTATTTGCCTCAGCGGCAGCAGTGTCCAGAAGGGGAGCGATGCGGGGTGTAGCATAAATCTGGGCCCCTTCATAGGCAGTCTTTGGTGCCCTTTCCAAAGCCAGTTCCACCTGTTGCTTCACCGCCTCATCATCTACCCCTAATTCCTTTAATATCTTGGTTGTCAAGCTGTCTTCTTGCTGCAGCAAGGCAAGCAAGATATGCTCCACATCCCACTGAGTATGGCGGTAGCGGCGGACCAGCTCCTGTGAAACAGCCAGGACTTCTTGAGCCTGCTCAGTAAACCTCTCCGGTCTCATAACTAGGCCCCTCTTGCTACCTTACATTGAAAAGGCACGCTCTCGAAACTCACTTACCAAGTGGCAATTCTCCGGTCTTTCACGTCCTTTACAATTCTTCAACCTCTTCTTCCCCTCTTTCCTGGCGCTCCATCTATTGACGTAGGCACACTTTGCTGTGCCGTCTCCATGCACCATAAGCACGGCAAAATCGCTCACGAAATCACAACGAATCGTTGTTGCTGTTACCTGCCAGTTCACTTTTTCAGCCATTTTCAAGGGCACCCCCTCTCTTATGATTATATCATATTCTTCCTCTTCAGGAATGCTCAATTGAACCTCAAGGCTCCTCTGCTTTTCTCCTCTTACCTCTGCTGAGAACGTAGCGCTCACGCACCAATGTCCATTGTGGCGCAGTAGCTATAAAAAATCTTCTCAGCTCTCTTTCCCTAGGATAGATGGTAAAGGCATAGAGCCGATTGGGGTCTACATTATCGACGGCGTAGACCCCGATGCGGTGTGCTGAGAGATACTCTTGATTCCTTAATATCCAGCGCTCCTGAGCCAGCAAGGAAATGCCCAAAGACTCCTGGAAGGCTAGAACTATTAGGCCATATTCGTGATCGACACCCTGCTTCTGCCTTAATTCCACTAACTCCTTTGCTATTTCAAGGGCCTTTTCATCACACCGTACTGCTAGGTTAACAAAGAACCCCCCTCCCTCCTTTTCGAAGTAAAGATCAACGCCGGCTTGCTCACCGAGATGATACCCCTTATCCTGAAGAAGATGGCTAACAGCTCCTTTCAGATAATCCTTAACCTCGTCCTCACTTCCAAATCCCTCTTTTGAACGTAGAGGTAGCAGCTTCGACTTCGGTGGTGTCTGAATTTCTACCTCTTCGATTTCTCTTTTTCGCTTTCCTTCTACTTGCCCTTCACAAAGGAAAAGGTCAGAAACCTCCTCACCCTGGTCATTGATAAATCTGACATTCAAGAGTAGGCCTACACCACCTGGCATGTCCTTTTTCTCAAGTACGTCGAGGCTCCTTACCAGGAAATGAATCGGCAGCGGTAGCTTAATGTGTAAGCCCTTCTCAGCGAAGGTATTATTAACATCCTCTACCGTCAGCATGTTACCAGAAAAGCCCATC
>CAZNKW010000018.1:0-12567 GCA_964573655.1 uncultured Dehalococcoidia bacterium | reverse complement strand
AGCATCTAGACTGAGTATGGTATAATGTCGTAGAGGAGTCTCATAGAGGAAACGAAAACAGACAAGGTTATGAGAAAGGTGGCTTTGGTTAGAAATGCTGATATATCCGCTGGGACTCATAATCGTATCGTTGCTCTGGTTTTTTGTGAGAGCATACTTGGAGATACCTGAAAATACTCCACTTTTCCAGCAGGGCACCTTCATGTTTGGCGATTCCTTCGTGGCAGGGCTCGGTGCTTTGGGAGCCTTAGTCATAACAGTCCGTATCATACTCGCTGTTTGGAGTCTTTTTAAACCCTGATGGTCGAGAGATGTTTAGCCACCTCGCCTCTTGCCTTTACCATCAATGTAGCGCAAGTTTTTAGGGTGGCCTTTTCGTAGCTCCGATTTGTCGGAGCGCTACATTCTTCTCCACCTCGCTAGGCCGCAGGGTGTGGAGGGCAGGTAATTTAATCCACATAGCCTGCACGGGTGACTTCGTCGTTCTGTGGCTCTATGAAATAGAAATAATTGCCGATGATGGTGCTATTCATAGCATGAAGGTCATCGTTGTCGGAATACTGCATGTCGATTTTATAGCCATCCTCAAAAGCATGCTGTTGCAACATTAGGGCAAAATCATCACAGTCAAACTCCCCCTCTATGTATTCATGGCTGTCGGTATCGTCTTCGGCTAACCAGTCTTGAAGGGCTTCCAAGGAAGGAAAATTCTTCGGTGGGTAAAGGCCTTTCAGATAGTCAAGTTCATCCTGCGCCTTCTGTAGTTCACCTTCGACAGCAGCTAAGTCAGCAGCCAGCGTATCACTTTCGTTCTGCAAAATCTGTAGTTGACCTTCCACAGAAGCTAAGCCAGCAGCCAGTGTATCCTTTTCACTTTGTAAAATATTGTATTTCTCTTCCCATACCTCCCTTTCAGACGATGAACCCCAGAACCAGAAACCAGCACCAATACCACAAACGAAGACTACGATAGAAAAGATTATTAAGCCAAAAACATATTTTTGCCGGGTTGAAGGTTTTTGTTTCAGTTCATATGAAGGCTCCATCTGTCCTGCCCTCCCGTGACGATCTTGGCTTCACACCTTTATCGATGACTACGCCTTGAACAAGGCAATCGCTGAAAGCATTTTACCTCTGCCTAACCCTCTAGGCAATCGACGTTACACCGAAGCTGTTTGATTTTGCTTCAATTTTAGGTATTTTGGAAGCTCTTCACCCCCAAATTCTTGTAGTTGCCTGATTTATCAGGCAAGGTAGCCCCCCGATATATCGGGGGGCAACTACATTTTGAAACAGCCTCACCACACCCTGGGCAGAACCTTGAACTGCCCCCAACCTGAGTGTGCTATAATGGCGTAGAGGATTTCCCGGCACAGGCCTGGCCAAGTGAATTTGGAGAGGATTACCAGCCAATCGATGAAAAGGAGGCACAGCCAATGAAAAGAACAGTGGTTTTCGGCAGCTTGAAGCTTGGGGCAGAGCCTTTTCGTCTGGACAAGGACAATTCTATAACAACAGTTTTTGGTAACTCTGAAATCGACTTGCGTCAGGCTGAGATGGAACCTGTAACCAACCTCAACATTACCACCGTCTTTGGTGGCACAAAGCTCATCGTTCCAGAAAACCTGGATATTCGCTTGTCGGCAGTCTTCTCACTGGCAGGTGGTGCAGAAGTAAAGCGCTATATCAAGAAGCCAGCAACAGAATCGACCAAGGTATTAAACGTTAGTGCCAGCAGTGCTTTTGGCGGTTTGGAGGTGTTGCCCCTGCCCTGATAAAGGCAGCAGGCGTAACAAGACCTGTGACGTGTTCCAGTCAGGCGGATTTGGAGAGTGAGACGAACCAACGTTGCCCGATAGTTGGCAGCCTTGTCAATCAGCACTCACTTGGAAAGTGTTAAGCCATGGACCACTCGTCTTTTTGCTCGTTATAGCAGAGTTCAAAGGATTTGTTGTCCTCCGTGCAAACTTGAAAGTATCTCTTCCCTGGCTCTCGCCATTCCCTTTCCACTCTTTCCACTTTATGAACCACGCCTTGATACACAAAGGAAGCAGGGCGCTCGGCGTAGGTATAACCAGAGTAGCACTGGACCTGGATTTCCTTCATTCGCTGCTCCCCTCCAATATCTCCAGAGCATCCACCGGACAGTAATCAATACAAATAAGGCAGTCGGTGCAATCCTCCCTCTTCACCTTAGCTATTCCCCAAGCCTCCAGGGCCTCGCTGGGGCAAAAAGGGACGCATTGACCACACCCGATACACTTGTCTTCATTGACTACCAGCATGAAAAAACTCCTTCTCATGGTCAGGCGCCCCGCCATAATCCGTGGATTCTATTCTGCCTCCCGCCTCTCCACGGCGAGTCTTCGATACAGTTTCCCCAAAATCCCTCTCTCTTGATGGGAGAGGGAAGGGTGAGGGTGAATTCCCCCTCCTCTTAATCTCCTCCCGCCAGGGGAGGAGATACTAAGAACGCGTACCTAGGGATCAAGGGCTCCGGGTTTAATCCGTTGCTTCACCTCCTCCACCACAATTCGAGCGCTTTCAGCACAGCCGGGGAGCCCTAGGGACACTAAAGGTGCCACCCCGTCACCGACATTATATAGGTTCTCAATGGAGGTCTTCTGCGGGAGCAAGCCAGGCAAAGCACGATATATTGGCCAGTCCCTTTGCCAGTAGCTGGTGTGAAAGACCTCAGCCTCCCTATCAAACCTGGGCAGATTGTCCCTCAAATCTTGAATCACTAATTCGATCTCCTTCTCCGGTCTCTGGGGAAGGAAGGAGGAACCCGGAGCACTATAGGCCATAAGTAAGTGTTTCCCTGGAGGGGCTAATTCAGGGCAGGTAAGGCTGGAGCACACCATAGAAACGGCTCGCCGCGCTTCAGTCAAGACTAGAACGCCAGGGTAATCAATAAGAGGTCTATCACTGGCAATGGCCAGGCCAATAAAGGAGACGGGCAAAACCTTCTCTCTCAGCTCCTTTAGATACCCTCTCTCGAAATTCTCGCTCCCCGCCAATGTGGCGGTTTCCTGGGGACCAACATCGCTAATCACCACCTTGGCCAGTATTTCCAGTTCGCTCCCGTCTTTTTCTACTGCCACTCCCCTGACCACCTCGTCCTCTACCAGGATGCGTTTTGCCCGGCAGCGAGTCCAGACCTCTCCGTGGTCTGCCTCAATCGCCTTGACTAGTTGTTTCATCAGTGTCGAGAACCCTTTCGGGGGGACACCAGCAGTAGCTCCCTGGGCTAGCTTAAGCTGTCGGATAAACTCATTGGCGGGCATCTCATGGAAATTGACACACTGAAAGGTAACCAGCCCCTTAAATATGGCCAGAACCTGCTCATTATGGGTATATTGAAGAAGCCAATCACGAACCGAAAGCGAGCTAGAAGGCTCTTTCCAGGTGAAGGCTCGCCGAATAGCAGCCATTATCTTCTCAGTTTCCACATTATCCGCAAAGAGGGAAATCAGCCTCCTTAGCCCTCCTTTCTCGGGCAATTCGTAGTCCTCCCCCCCTATCCTGAAGCAAAGCCTGACAGGGAAAGGGTGAACTTCAAAGTCAGCACCCACCTCTCTAAAAATCGCCTCCACTATCCCCCCTGTCTCTACATAGAAGGAACCGGTGCTAAGCATAAAACCCTTATATTCCATGGAGGAAGCCCTGCCACCTATTAGGGGTAGCTTCTCCACCACCAGTGTTCGGTAACCTTGATGAGCTAACAATGCAGCAGCACATAGTCCACCCATCCCAGAACCTATAACCACAACATCGTACTTTCCCTGCTTCACTTCGTTACCTCATCGGCTGATAATCAGCCTTATGCGGTGGTTTTCCCACAATCTAGTCTCTATCTCGCTATCAAACCAATGCCGACGCAGATCGCTTTCTGCCCTATCAAGAACAAAGGCGATGCCATAAGAATATTGGACAGAGTAGATAAGTGCCTTCCCAATAGCTGAAGTCACCACCTCAGCCAAGCCGCTGTCTCTTTTAGCCAGTTTCACCTCAAGGGCAATCATGGGCAGGTCGCGCACCTCTATCGCTATATCTGGCCAGAAATCTGTCCCATAAGCCCAAACAGACTTAATTTTCCCTTTATCCTTGTCCTTCACCCAAACGGAGGCTAACTCTCCTAGCTCAGTATTGACATACTCCGTAACTATGTCGCCAACGTCCAGCAATAATTCACCCGCTGCCTCGTAGTCCTCAAACTCCGTGTTCTGCAGCTTTTCACAAAGTCCGTCAATAAGTTGAGTGGCATCAAAATATTGCAGCATTATAGGAACCCCTTTCTAAATCGGCGGTCTCCTCTTATGCCAATCAGTAGCTTGTTCATAGGCAAAGGCAATGCGCAATAGCGTCTCTTCGCCAAGAGGCTTACCGATAACCTGCATGCCTACCGGGAGTCCATCTACAAAACCAGCCGGAATGGAAATAGCCGGAATGCCAGCAATATTTATCGGCAGGGTGCAGACATCGCTAAGATACATCTGAAGGGGGTCATCCACCTTCTCACCGATCTTGAAGGGCACAGTGGGGGAGACGGGGGTAAGCAGGGCGTCAAGCCTTTCGAAGGCTTGGTCAAACTCTTGCCTGATCAGGGTGCGCACCTTCTGAGCCTTAAGATAATAGGCATCGTAGTAGCCTGCCGACAAGGCATAGGTTCCCAGCATAATACGCCTTTTCACCTCAGGACCAAAACCATATTGTTTGGTCTTTTCCATGGCATCCCACATACTCTCCGCATCTTGAACAGAAAAACCATATTTCACCCCGTCATAGCGGGCAAGGTTAGCCGAAGCCTCAGAGGGAGCGATGATATAGTAGGCAGCTAAGGCGTAAGGGGTATGAGGTAAAGACACTCCCCAGTCTATCTCTGCTCCTAGCTCCTCCAACTTAGCTATGGCGGAATTCATCACCTCCTCTACCTCCTTTTGCATCCCGGAGACAAAATACTCCTGAGGCACCCCTAGACGTAGCCCGTGGAGGTCAGGGACAAGCGACTGTGTGTAGTCAGGCACAGGATAGGGCAGGGATGTCGAATCCCTGGGGTCATAGCCAATGATGGCATTCATCACCAGGGCACAATCAGTAGCATCCTTGGTCAGCGGTCCAATCTGATCCAGGGAACTGGCAAAAGCCACCAAGCCATATCTCGATACCTTTCCATAGGTTGGCTTCAAGCCGACCACATTGCAGAATCCCGCCGGTTGGCGAATGCTTCCACCGGTGTCGGAGCCAAGGGCATAAACAGCCTCGTCCGCAGCTACTGCTGCTGCCGAGCCCCCGCTGCTGCCACCGGGAACACGGCTCAAGTCCCAAGGATTATGCGTGGGGGAAAAGGCAGAGTGTTCAGTGGATGAGCCCATGGCAAATTCATCCATATTTGCCTTGCCGACCATTACTATCCCACAAGCGTTCAACTTCTCCATCACTGTAGCATCGTAGGGCGGGATGAAGTTCTCCAGCATCCTTGAGCCGCAGGTGGTGCGTACCCCCTTGGTGCAGATATTATCCTTGATCAGCGCCGGAATGCCGGTAAGTGGTGCTGTTTCCCTCTTTCTTATCCTCCGGTCTGCGGCTTTTGCCTGCTGCAGAGCCAGGTCTTCGGTGATAGTGACGAAAGCGCCCACCTTCCCCTCTACCCCCTTTATGTGATCAAGAACAGCCTGGGTTAGCTCCAGAGAAGAAAGCTCCTGGCGTCGGAGCAGCTCGCTTGCCTCATGAATAGTCAAACGATAGAGGTCCATCTTCACTCAAGCACCGCCCGCACCTTGAAATGGTCCTCTTCTTGAGAAGGGGCATTGGCTAACACTTCCCCTGCGGGAAGCGAGGGCATAGGTTCGTCATCCCTCAGCACGTTCTCCAGAGCGATGGAGTGTGCCGTAGGTTCGACATCGGTGGTATCCACTTGCTGCAGTGTCTCGAAGTTCTCCAATATATTTGATAGCTGCTCCCTGAATCTCTCCAGCTCCGCTTCACTCAGTCCCAAGCGAGCGAGGAGAGCCAGGTGCTTCACCTCTTCTCGACTAAGCTTCATTTCACCTCCAATTGCCTAAGCGGCTGTTCAATTTTTGTTTTGGCTTCAATTTCAGGTATTTTGGAAGCTCTCCACCCCCAAATTTCGTAGTTGCCTGATTTATCAGGCAAGGTAGCCCCACAATATATCGGGGGGGCAACTACATTTTTAAACAGCCTCCATAACCATACCAACCTTCATCTTTCACACCTTGCTCACCTAAAGTAGAAAACCTTTCTCTATGAAGTCGTTTAGCAATTCCTATAAAATTTTGATGTAAGGACTCCGATAAATCGGAGTCCCTACGGGTCTTAATAAACGCCCTTTTTCTCGCAAAGGCTTGCCAATTATAGGACTGTAAAGTATTATAAAACTATAGAGCATTATACAGTATATAGTTTTCTGATAGAAAGCTAAGCTATACCAAAGGAGTTAGGTCAAAAGATGCCCAAGGTGTATTTTATTGATGTGACCAATCGGGATACAGTGCAGGCCTCCCGAATTAACCTCTCTAAGCTGCAAAAGACCATGGTAAACATGTATCTTGGTGAGATGGGTATCCATCAATCAGAATTCGCCTTCCCCTACGCCAGGAATGAGCAAAACTATGTGCGGGCTAATTTGGAGCTTAAGGAAATGGGAGCTATGGGGTCTCTCATCTTGGAGGGTTGGTGCCGCGCCATTGTTCCTGATGTAGCCGAGGCTGTTACTACAGGGGTAAAAGATTTAAACCTCTCTATATCTACTTCGGACCAGATGATTGTGCATAAATTCCGCGGCAAGCTGGATCGTGAGGCAGTAATTCGAGAGATGTTAGCTGCAGTGACCTACGCTAAGGAGCAAGGAGTGAAGACCATTGGGGTAAATGCTGAGGATGCTTCTCGAACAGACTTAGGTTACCTGATAGAGTTCGCCCAAGCTGCCAAAGGGGCAGGGGCAAACCGCTTTAGATACTGTGATACCTTAGGCTATGAAACACCAACCACCATCTATCAGCGGGTGAAAACCCTGGCAGAGCAAGTGGAGATCCCTATCGAGCTGCATTGCCATAATGATTTAGGCATGGCAGTGGCTAACTCCGTTGCTGGGGCAAAGGGGGCGATTGACGGAGGGGTTGATGCCTATATTAATACCTCGGTCAATGGGCTCGGTGAGAGGGCGGGGCAAGCCGACCTGCTGAGCTGCATTCTTGCCGTAACGTTTGCCCGAGAAATGGAAGGGTATCAGATTGGCGACCCTATAGACCTCAAGGTTTCTGCCAAACTAGCGAATTATGTTTCCTATGCCTTCAAGGTTCCCATACCCATCAACCAGCCCGGTGTAGGGGCAAACGCCTTCGCCCATGAATCAGGTATTCATGCTGATGGGACTCTCAAGGACCGCCGCAATTACGAGCTTTATGACTATGAACTGCTCGGACTGGACCTAGAAGCTCTGTCTCCCAGAGGAAGGGTGATCACTACCGGTGAGTTTGGGGGGCTAGCTGGTTTTGAATATGTCTATAGCAGGCTGGGCATCACCTTTGCCAGCAAGGAGGAGGCAGAGCGCATCCTGAATTTAGTCCGCTATGCCAGTGCCCACAATCAGCTTCCCCTCACTGATGACGAGTTACGCTTTATCGCCAAGTATCCTGGGCAAGTAACCACAATCCTTACTGTTAACCCTGTAGAAGAGTTTTCCTCTCCACTGGAGCAACGCACCATTCAAGCCTTTATAGAGAAAGTAGGCCGGGAGGCTGAGCAATTTTTGGGCAGTGAGCCCAGCGCTATAGTAGCTCTACTTCCTGACGGACCCTCTTATGCCCGTGCCCTTCACCGCTACCTTGTGGATCGAGGCAAAAATGTAACTCTGACCAGTTTGCATCTTGAAAAGGGCGGGTTGGAGGAGGAAAAGATCGAAGGCAGAAAAGTTTTGTTGGTGGATAACGATACTCATACCGGGGAGACCTGTAAGAAAGCGAAACGGAAACTACTAGAATTGAAGACAAAGCTGAAACTAAAGGGAGAAGTCCTCCTTGCCGTATTGGATGATTTTGCTTACAAGGCGGACTTTTGGGTAAATCGGCCAAAGAAGTAGAGACCAACCCCACAAATTGCGGGAATAACCCCTTCCTCCTACAAGAAATGCTTTTCGAACAGGCTCTATAGCGCGACATGGTAAATTTATATGGATAATTTTGGGATAAATAAGGTATCAGGAGGTATCAGGTGAGCCAGGTGATCAAAAGCGACTGTATATTGTGTGTTTCAGGATGCGGGATAAACGCCTATGTTGAAGACGGTAAGCTGGTAAAAGTCGAGGGTATGCCTGAACATCCTTTGAATAAAGGTGGCTTGTGTCCCAGGGGGGAAAACCTGGTCGAATTTGCCTACGCTCCAGACCGTGTCAAGTATCCCATGAAGAAGGAGAACGGTGAGTGGAAGCGGATTTCCTGGGATGAAGCGCTCGATACTATAGCCAGCAAATTAACCAGAATCAAAGAAGAATACGGTGCTCACGCCCTGGCCATCTTTAATGGCTCCATGGCGGTGGAGAATATTGAGCTAGCCGCTTTCACGCAGCGGTTCAAGGGAGCCTTTGGCACCCCAAATTTGATCTCCGTGGAAAGCTTCTGCTTCCGCATCCGCGTTATAGCTCACCTGATGACCTTTGGAAGATTCACCAGCGAAGACCCTTTAGAGTCTAAGTGCATCGTACTCTGGGGTAACAACCCAGATGAGTCACGCTGGATGTGGGCCGAACACATCCATGCGGCAGTAGAAAAGGGATTAAAGCTTATCGTCATAGACCCCAGACGCACGCCACTGGCCAAGAAGGGCATACACCTTCAGATTAGACCGGGGACCGATGCTGCTCTAGGGCTGGCCATGTTGAATGTCATCATCTCAGAGGGTCTTTACGACGAGCAGTTCCTTCGGGAGTGGACTGTTGGCTTTGATGAATTAAAAGAGCATGTTAAACAATACCCTCCAGAGAAGGTGGAGGAAATAACCTGGGTACCGGCTCCCGAAATCAGAAAGGCTGCCCGTATATTCGCCACTGTCAAGCCAGCCTGCATTGTCCCGGGTACCTCGCCGCTGGCTCAGAACGGGAATGGACTGCAGAATGAACGTCTCTTGTGTATATTGCAAACAGTAACTGGAAACCTTGACGTGCCCGGTGGCTGGGCGATGACCCCGCTCATACGCCTCAGCGATTTGAGGCTACCAGTGGACGAGGAACCAATAGGAGCAGCTGAATACCCTGTATTCTATAAGACCGGCGGGAAGGCGGTTCCCTATGGTCAGACAGTGGTCTTCCCTGAGGTAGTGCTCAGTGAGAAACCTTATCCCATCAAGGCTCTGATAGTAACGGGAGGTAACCCGGCGCTAACCCTACCAGATTCAAATAAGGTAGCTGAAGCGCTGCAGAAGCTGGACTTGCTGGTAGTAATCAATCCTTTCATGACCGAGACCGCCGAGATGGCCCACATTGTGCTTCCAGCTTGTACCTTTCTGGAAAAAATGGGCTTGGGGATGGTCTATGGGATAAACGCTGGCCTACCCTACGTACTGCTGCGCAAGCAGGTGGTTGAACCTCCTGGCGAAGCCTGGGCTGACTGGAAGTTCTGGACTGAGCTGGCTAGGAAAATGGGACTGGGTGAGTATTTCCCCTGGAACACGGATGAGGAGGTGGTGGCCCATCTCCTGGAGCCCAGCGGTGTTACTCTGGAACAGCTTGAGGAAAATCCGTGCGGCGTCTACTATGATACTAAGAATTACAAGGCGCGGGAAACATTTGGGTTCAGAACACCGTCAAGGAAAATTGAAATCTACTCCAAAGCATTGGAAGAGGCAGGCTTTGATCCGCTGCCAACTCACCGAGAGCCCAGTCAAAGCCCGGTAAGGACTCCTGAGCTAGCTAAGAAGTACCCGTTGATTCTGATTACAGGGGCAAGAATGCGGGAATACACTCATTCCCAGCTACGCAATATGACCCAAATGCGCCGCAGAGCTCCCGAACCTCTAGCTGAGGTCCACCCCAGCACAGCCAGAAAGTATGACATCGTTAATGGGGGGATGATTTGGGTGGAAACAAGGAAGGGAAGCATAAAAATGAAGGCTAAGGTGACTGAGGATATTGCCCCCTTAGTGGTTAGCATCCCTCACGGCTGGGCTCAAGCCAACGCCAACGTCCTCACTGATATAGAGAATCGTGACCCGATATCAGGATATCCAGAACTCAAAGCCTTGCTATGTAGGATAAGAAAGACCATACCCTAGTTTAAGATTTAGGATAAGGGTCGATTCAAGGGTAAGCCCTTGTCCTTTTCACCGCTCTCATGATGAAGATAGTCGACCAGATGAAGCAAGCACGCTTTCTCCGCCGGGAGAATCGCTTCGCCTGCCTTGTGGAGTTAAAGGCGAGCAAGGAGAGGGTCTATCTCCCCAATTCAGGAAGATTGAATAGCCTGCTTTTCCCAGGACAAACCGTCTTCCTGGCCGAAAGATCATCTTCCTCTCGGAGGACGAGATACGACTTGGTGATGACCCTCTTAAACGGGAAATTAGTCTCGGTGGACGCTCGTGTTCCAGGGGAACTGGTATATCAAGCTTTGTGTCAAAGGGGGTTGCGCCAGTTTGGTGAATACTCCTCCGTTCAGCGTGAGGTAGCTTTTGGCGGGAGCAGGCTAGACTTTCTATTGAGTAACCATCTTCCACAATGCTTCCTGGAAGTGAAATCAGTTACCCTTGTCCAAGAGGGTAGGGCTTTCTTCCCTGATGCCCCTACCTTGCGGGGGAGGAGGCACCTGAAGAGTTTGACCTGGGCTAAAAAGGAAGGGTATGAAGCAGCTATCGTCTTTGTCATTCAGCGAGAGGATGCTGCAAGCTTCTCACCCAACGATGCAGTTGACGCTGAGTTTGGGCACACTCTTCGGGCAGCCCAGCTTCAGGGGGTTGATGTCTACGCTTATAGGTGCAAGGTAAGCCCAAGAGAAATCGAGCTGGCTGAGCAGGTACCGATTCATCTTTAAGGGGTGACAACCATTCAAGATATAGTAATAAAACCCATTGGCGAGGTGAGGAACAATGTTAACCTGCTACTAAGGGAAGGTTGGGAGGAGGTCGTTTCGGAGCTTATCTTAGATGCTAATCTGGAAGAGGCTACCGAAGGCTTAGAGCAGTTTTCCCACATCATTGTGGTCTTCTGGATGCATAAAGTCCCTCCAGAGAAAGGTACTCCTACGAAGGTTCATCCTCGAGGGAGGCAGGACCTTCCTCTGGTAGGCCTGTTTGCTACTCGCGCCCCCTACAGACCAAATCCAGTGGGAGTAAGTGTCGTTAGATTGCTGGAGCGGCGAGGGAATGTACTTAAGGTTAAGGGGCTCGATGCCATCAATGGGACACCAATAATAGATATTAAGCCTTACCTTCCCAGAGATAGTGTTGTTGAGGTCACCTTCCCCCAATGGGTGTCAAAGCTGTGACCAAGACGCTGCTGGATGTTTATCACCGCCTTCTGGCTGACTATGGACCTCAGCATTGGTGGCCAGCAGATAGCCCCTTCGAGGTAATTATCGGTGCTATCCTCACCCAGTCAGCAGCCTGGGGAAATGTAGAGAAGGCTATCGCCAACCTGAAAGCAAAAAGGGCACTCTCCCCCGGTGCCTTGCGTCAGCTTTCTACAAAGGAACTTAGCCACCTGATCTACCCCTCAGGCTACTATAATGCCAAGGCAGTGAAAATCAAGTCCTTGGTTCACTGGCTGGGAGAACACTACAATGATAACCTCGACAGGCTATTTGCTTTAGACATCCCTCTGCTGCGGCAAGAGCTTCTCTCTGTTCACGGTATTGGTGAGGAGACAGCAGATTCAATAATCCTCTACGCTGCTCATAAAACTATCTTTGTTATCGACGCCTATACTCGCCGCATCCTCTGCCGCCTTGGCTTAGGACCTCCGACCAATAGCTATGCCGCCTTTCAAGCCCTCTTCATGCAACACCTTCCCCACGATGAATCACTGTTTAATGAGTACCACGCCCTCTTCGTTTGCCATGGTAAAGCCACTTGCAAAAGGCTTCCCCTTTGTGGGCAGTGCTGCCTCGCTTCCCTCTGTCCTTCTCCTAAAGCATTGAAGAAGGCATCTTGAAAGCAATCTGATCTGAAGGTGTCCTAAGTATTCAATTGTCACCCTGACCCTCAACAAAGTGAAGGGGAAGGGTCTCGGAGCTATCTAAAAACGTCACATCGGGTAGGTTGCCCGACGTCGGGCAACCTACCCACTATCATGCCAAGTATTGACATCACGAGGATGAAAATAGGCAAGCTTAGGCAGATTACTCTCTACCCCCTCCCTCTAACTCCCTCCCGCTCGAAGAGTCCCGAAGGGTCTCGTCGACTTGTCGACTAGGGGAGGGAGAACATTTATTACCCTCTCCCTCGATGGGAGAGGGTAAGGGTGAGGGTGACACATTTTCACAGTGGCGATAGATAGGAACAGGCAGTATTAATAAGCGACCTTGGTACCCTGTTGTTTGCCTTAGAGGGGGGCCAACGATT
>CAZNKW010000017.1:1780-12641 GCA_964573655.1 uncultured Dehalococcoidia bacterium | reverse complement strand
CCAACAAGGTAGCTGAGGACATGGGCCTGAAGAAGTGGTGGAAGCCCACGCCTGCTATGGAGAAATACATCAAGACCTATATGTAATGACTACTTCCTCCTTTCTTAGGAAGAGAAGAATAGTGGTAGTCTATGGGCGTTGGATAGTTCTCGGGCAGGAATAGATGGGGAGTCCCGGGAAGGCGTCCGTTCTT
This sequence comes from uncultured Dehalococcoidia bacterium, assembly GCA_964573655.1. Lineage (GTDB taxonomy): Bacteria > Chloroflexota > Dehalococcoidia > UBA2247 > RBG-13-53-26 > CAYWDP01. The sequence continues at coordinate 12,448 of CAZNKW010000017.1, read as the reverse complement.
TCGTTATGTTACCTGATAGCCAAGCTAAATATCCTGGGTATGTTGATAATGGGTTTGCTTGAGCAAGGTCAATGTAGCGGTGAGGCTTAGGTCTGTGGTATAAGTGGGCGACAATCTTTCAAAGCTTTTTAAAATAAAGCAAAAATGAAGGGGGGGAGAGATGAGTGGTAAGCGAGTCAGGATAGTAGTCTCGGTGTTCCTGGCAGTGCTAATAGGCACTCTGGCTGGGTTGGTTGGCTGTGCCAAGGAGAAGGAAGAAGCTCACGAGGTCATTATTGGGTTCATGGGGGATTTCACTGGTCCGGCTGCTGCAACCTGTGGGGAGCTGCATAAGGGTCTGACGGACTATTTCCGCATGGTTGAAGAAGACAATCCTATACCGGGGGTGAAGGCAAAGATCATTACCTATGATACAAGGATGGACTACGCCAGGGGGCCTGTTGGATATGTATGGTTGAAGGGTGAAGGGACGGATATATTCTTCAACTTCAGTCCTATTTTCCAAGAAATACTTATGGAGAGGCACCAAGAGGACGAGATTCCTTCCTTTACTTTTGCCACATCGCCGGATCTGGTAGGCGAAGAATGGGTCTACAGCTTCAGCATTCACTATCCATGGGAGGCAGAGGCCATCATGAAGTGGATTTTGGAGGACTGGGAGGAACGACCGCGAGAGAGGCCTCCCGTAGTCGGGCATGTAGGGACTGCTGGCTACGAATCTTCGGAGCAGGTACACCAGGTCCTTCAGGATCTGCATGCCTCAGACCCCAGCAAATTCGACTTGAGAGAGGCGTTTGCTCCCGTTGGAGCTACCACCTGGGCTGTTGAGATTTCTCGACTGAAGGATTGTGACATTATCATCGTGAATTTGCTTGGTCCGCCCATGGCCAGCTTTTTGAAAGAGGCAATAGCAAGAGGCTACACCGGTACATTACTTGGCACCTCGCTATCCTTTCTGGGCTTTTGGGAACTGGCCAAGGCTGCTGTGCCGAAACTGGAGGATCTTGATGGCGCTCTCGCCGCGACGACCCAACTCGTGTTGACGGACGATGTGCCTCTTGTTGATCAGATGAGGGATAGTCTGCAGAGGTTTCGGCCAGCCGAAGCTGCGATCCTAGGAAAGGGAACCAGCTATATGGCTGCTCAGGTAGCAGGCATGGTCCTGGAGGAGGCGATAAGGAGGGCGGTAGAAGAGGTGGGAGCTAATAATGTAGATGCGGCGGCTCTGAACAATGCATTGGAAAGAATAGAAATGCCCGTGCAGGGATTTGGTGAAGTCTGGAAGTGTCATGAGGGCTCCAACATTCTGCACCGCATGCTTAGGGTGGTTGAATATCGGGCGGCAGAGGACGACTGGTATGTCATTACCGACTGGTTTCTGCCTCCTTCTCTAGCCGCTGAATAGCTCAACCCTTTGAGACTTTCTGCAGATGCTATCGCATCAATCGGGTTCAGCTAGGTCGTTTGGTAACCACAAGCCACTGACAGGAGACTCCGGGTTGTGGTTGACAAGTTGAGCTAAAGGAGAGATTCCATGGGTGAGAAGATTCTCTCCACCAGACTATGTGACCTGTTGGACATAAAGTACCCCATTATCTTGGCTGGTATGGCTGGGTGTGCCGGCGCTGAACTGACAGCAGCTGTTTCCGAGGCTGGCGGTCTCGGCGTCATCGGCGCCATGCAGATGACACCTGACGAGCTGGATGCCGAGATTAGGAAGGTCAAAGGGCTCACTAGCAAGCCCTTTGGCGTGGACAGTATAGCTCCGGTGGGTGCTATTCCATCAGACACTGTGGAGCAACTGAGAAATCTTGTCCCTGATGAAGCTGTAGAGTATGCAGCTAACCTGGCCAAGCGGCTGGGGATACCTATTCCGGAGGGCACCCAGTTTGGCAGGAGCGGTGATTTAAGCTGGGCATCGGGGTTAACATCAAAACAAATAGAAGTGGTCTATGAGCATAGGATTCCCGTTTTTGCTGCTGGGCTGGGCAGCCCAGCTTTCATGGTTCCTGAAGCCCATGCCCGAGGGATGAAGGTGATCGGCGTGGTGGGGAATGTTAGGCAAGCTAGGCGCGAGGCGGAGGCAGGCGTGGATATCGTTGTAGCCCAGGGCCATGAGGCTGGAGGCCATACTGGGTATATCGCCACCATGCCACTGGTGCCGCAGGTAGTGGATGCTGTTGCTCCTACCCCGGTGGTGGCCGCTGGCGGGATAGGGGATGGCCGGGGACTGGTGGCTGCCCTCGCCCTTGGTGCCTGTGGTGTTTGGGTAGGTACTGCTTTCATCTGCACCTATGAGTCGGCTTTTGATCAGGTGGGGAAGCAGAACGTTCTTCAGGCAACGGAAAAGGACACCCGCGTTACTCGTGTACTCACTGGCAAGACTGCCCGTCTTATTAATAATAAACTCATAGAGACATGGGAGGCCGAGCAAGGCCCGATATTGCCTTTCCCGGTGCAATTGCTGGTGACTGGTGATCTCATATTAGCTATGTTGGAAAGTAGGGTGACCGAATGCCTCTTTACTCCGGCAGGCCAGATTTGCGGGTTGGTTAAGGAAATGAAAAGCGCAAAGCAGGTCGTGGAGGAGATGGTTAGTGAGGCAATCCGCATTTTGCAGGAGGAATTTCCAGCTAGGGTTAGGCTGAGTAGCAAGTAGACACCTTGACGAAGCTTGGGAACGGACAGTATGGTGTGAGCTAAGGCGTAATGATTGGCTGCCTTTCGTGACAGAGTGGAGAGAGGCTCTCATTCTAGGAACAGAAAGGGGGTAAGACATGAAATACCATTGGAAAAGGGCAATGGCTGCTTTTCTGGTCTTAGCTCTGGTTGCTGCGCTCTGCTTGGGTTGTGCCAAGGAAAAAGAGGAAGGAGTGACTATCACTATAGGTCACATTACGGATCTTACGGGGGTCTCCGCGCCGAATGTTGTTCCTCTATACTATGCGATACAGGATGCAGCCGCGTATTACAATGAAGAAGGTCTTATCCCTGGGGCAAAGATAAAGGTAGTCCCTTACGATATGAAGACAGACTTTGCCAGGGACATACCTGGCTATGAGTGGGTTAAAGAGCGAGGAGCGAAGGTAATTATTACCGTTCTAATGGAAAGTACAGAAGCAGACAAACCTTTTGCAGAGAAGGATAATATCCCGTTAGCTGCCCTGGGCACCAGCGTAAAGCTGCTACAGCCTCCGGGGTGGGCCTTTTTCTTCAATTGTCCTTCTGCTTATGAGATGAAGACTCTCCTCGACTGGATCAGCGAAGAACACTGGGACTATGACCAAGGCATCCCCAAGATCGGCATGGTAGGCTGGAAAGCATCGTACCAGGTAGAGTGTGAGGAAGCGACAGAGGAATACTGCCAGGCTCACTCGGATCAGTTTCAATGGGTGGGTGGTTACTTAGCTCCCCTAGGCGTCATGACCTGGGCTGGCGAAGTGGAAGCGGTGAAGAACTGCGATTACATAGTTGGAGACTCTCTTGGTCCGTCAAACGGCACTTTCATCAATGAGTTCCAGACCAAGGGCTATACGGCAACTTTGATTGGTGCCAGTGCCATAGCTTCTTGCCGAGGTTTCCTGGTGGATATGTGTGGCTGGGAAGCCCTAGATGGAACGTTAACTACGAGCGTGTGTCCTTGGTGGAATGAAACGTCCCCGATAGTCGACTTGGCTAGAACGCTTCTTGATAGATACCGCTCTAAGGAAGCTGAGGTTATGATTCATGCCGGCTCAGGCTACTTGGGTGGATTTCACAATGCGTGTGCTATTCTCGACATTGTACGAAAGGCAGTAGAGGAAGTGGGGGCGGGGAATTTCGATGGCCAAGCCTTCTACAATGCGGCTCTAGAGTTTAAAGTGGACTGGGAAGGCTACCCGGAATGGTCTTTCAGCGAGATTAAAAGGTACTTGGTAGATCAGGTGAGGGTATATGAATGGAGTGCCAAGGCAGCAGAACTGGTAGGGGTTAGCGGTTGGCTGCCGGTGGTGACAGAGTGATGAGAGAAAAGTTGCTGGACTATGAGTGCTTCTAAGAGGAGGTAGCATGAAAGCGAAAAAGCAGGTGCAAATAATTGCCAGTGACGCTGGTGGTACCATGACCGATATGATAATAGTTGACAGCGAGGGGAATTTCCACATTGGCAAGGCTTCAACTACTCCTCAGGACCAATCCATAGGGTTTTGGGAGTCGCTGGCTGATGCTTTTGACTATTGGGGCATCGATTTCCAGAGACGGGCCAGCGACATTCTTCCTGGCGTTGAGGCCATCGTTTACTCTGGCACCACTATGCTTAACGTCCTCCTTACGGAGACTGGCAAAAAAGTAGGGGTCATTACCCAGCGGGGGGACGAAGACGTTTTTCTTCACGAACGCAGCCGTCAGACCTGGGCTGGCTACCCTTATCAAGATATTCTCCACCATGTGACGCACAAACACAACAGGCCTCTGGTGCCTCGCAGGCTGGTTAAGGGTGTGGAGGGTCGGATAGATATGTTTACTATGGAAGCCATCCCTCTGTATGAGGGTGAGGTTAGAGAGAGTGTTGAGGAGCTCTTGGATGAGGGGGTGGATGCCATTGCCGTCTGCTTGTGGTACTCCTACATGAATCCAGCGCATGAGTTGAGGGTGGCTGAGATAGCTGGGGAGGTGATGAAGAAGCGAGGCCGCCGGGTGCCGGTGTACCTCTCCCACCAGCTCGCCCCCATCATGAGGGAGCAGGGCCGCCTCAACACGGTTGTTCTTCATGCTTATGCTGTCGAGCCTGGACGGGAGCAACTGTTCAAGATCGAGCGCAAGCTCCAGGATAACGGCTACCAGTACCCTCTCCAGGTAGTGCTTGCCCATGGAGGGCTAACTAATATTCGCTACCCCAGGCTGCATGAGGCCTGCTTCTCTGGGCCTATTGGGGGTTTGCTGGGGGTTCGCTACTTGGCTCAGGAGCTAGGGATAAACAACTGGGTCTGCTCCGATATGGGCGGTACTAGCTTCGACGTCGGCCTCATCATGAGTGGCGAGCCTGTCATGTTGCGCGAGGTGGTCATCAACCGCAGGATATTTAATATTCCCACTCTGCTCATGGACTCCATCGGCGCCGGCACTGGGATGTACGTCACTATTGACCCTATCACTAAACGAATTACTATTGGCCCCGAAAGCGCCGGGGCCGACCCGGGACCAGTCTGCTACGATATGGGCAACGAGGTACCCACGGTGATGGACTGTGTCCTCATCATGGGCATTTTGAACCCGGACAATTACCTCGGAGGCAAGCTCAAATTAAACAAAGAGAAAGCCCTCAAGGCCGTCAAAGAGAAATGCGCTGATGTCCTGGGCATCGACCCCTATTACCTGGCAGAGGGGGTGTATAAGCTCATCAATAGCACTATGAAGGAGCATATCAGGGCAGTGCTTTATGCTCGGGGCTTCTCACCGGCAGACTACTGCCTTCTCAGCTATGGCGGGGCTGGCCCAATGCATGTCGCTGGCTACACCGAAGGCCTGCCTTTCAAGGGAGTGGCCACCCTGCCCTGGGCAGCGGCCTTCTCTTCCTTCGGCTGTGCTGCCGTAGATATCAGCCACCGCTACCAGAAGTCCACCACGATTATGATTCACTATGGCGCTGACGAAAGCTGGAAACTGATGATGGGACAGGCGATGCTCAATCCAGGCTGGGAAGAGCTGGAGAGGCTGGCACAGGCTGACTTCGTTGCCGAGGGCCTGCCCTGGGAACAGGCCAGGGTGCAGCAGATAGCCTACGTGCGCTATGGCAGCCAGATGGATGACATTGAGGTGCCATCGCCAGTATCCCGCATAAACACCCCCCAGGATATGGACAAACTCATCGCTGCCTTTGAGGACCTCTATGAGAGGGTCTATGCTGGTGTGGCCAAGCACCCGCAGGCGGGCTATCAGATCTTCGAGTTGGGGCTCACTGCCACCATTCCCAAGGTCAAGCCTAAACTAATTAAGAGGTCGCTGGAGGGAAAGAAGCCACCCCCACAAGCCATCAAGGGAGAGAGGGAGGTGTACCATAACGGCGAGTGGCATAAGGCCGTTATCTATGACATGGACCAGATCAGGCCGGGAAATGAGATTAAGGGGATAGCCGTGGTCGAGGCTCCAGCGACTACCTTCTTCATCCCGCCGAGGAGAAAGGCCAGGATGAATGAGTGGTCATTGCTGTGGCTCACCTGAGGCTCCCGGCTTAAGACAGGGCTAAAGGAGGTTAGAATGAGTGAGAGCAAAGGAATAGGAGAAGGCGGTAAGACTCTGAAACAGATGATGGAGGAAAAGGAGAGGCTCTACCGAGAGACAGGCTGCTACGCTGGCATTACTGAGCCATACCTATTGAGGGAAGACCCGGTTAAGGGTGAGCTTTTTCACTCTCGCATAATGGCGTCGCTGATAGCTGGCCGGGAGACCACCCGTATGATTTCGGGTTCGCCCTTTGTCCGGGAGGTGGCCGAACTATGCCTCGGTCTCTACACTGCCGAAGGGGACAACATTGCTCAGTCCACCGGCATTCAGATCCACATCAAGCTCATGGGTGACAACATAAAGTGGATGATCAATAAGAACTACGAGGAAGAGGTGGGGATAAGAGATGGTGACTTCTTTATATCCAACGATCCGGTTATATCCGGCATGCACGCCGCTGATGTCTACGATATGCTGCCCATTTTCTGGGAAGACGAACTGGTGGGCTGGGTATCCACGGTGATTATGGAGATGGACACCGGCGCAGTAAGCCCTGGCTTGATGCCCATACCTAACGTGGAGCGGGGCACGGACGGGGTGAAGTTCTGCTGCGAGCGAATAGGCTCCAACGACAGGTTGAACCGGGACTTCGAGCATAAGATCGAGATATGCCTGGATATGTCGGATATTTACTTATTGGATCGCAAGGGTGCTATTGCAGCCAACATCAGGGTGCGGGAAGAGATTAAGCGTATTATCAATGAATTCGGGATCGACTACTACAAAAGGGCTACCAAGGAGCTGATAGAGGAGGAGCGGCGCAACCAGATCGCCCGCATCCGGCAGCGTACCATTCCTGGCAGATACCGCAGCGTGGTGCCTGCCGAATTTCCCATGGCGAAGCAACCGGTATCCTGGCTTCCCGCCAAGCGGGATACCATAAGGTTGATTCCCATACAGATGGACATCCTGGCCCCAGGGCGTATTGTGATCGATTTCGAGGGGGTTGGCGAGTGGGGCTGGCACGCCTTCAATGGCACACCCCAGGCAGTCTGGGGTGGCGTCTCCATTACCACAGTGCAGACCCTGGCATACGACGGGCGCGGTAATCTGGGGTCACTTCTTCCCATTGAGGTAAAGGAGCCGCCTGTCGACTCCCTGCTAAATCCACGCCAGATTAAGAAGCTGGCAACCTCCACGCCGTGGGCCCCCTTACTAGACGTATTCGGTATGTGGATGCACCTTTTAGGGATAGCCTACTATCTGCGCGGCTTCAGGGAGGAGACCTTTAACTACCGATCTTCAGCTGGCTGGCAGATGGCCGGCTATGATCAAATGGGTACCAAGCGCCCTCTAATGGCTGCTGGAACGGGTAACTTTGGCCCCGGCGCTTGCGGGGTCTGCGACGGTGTTGATTGTGGAGGGTGGCTGGCTACCCCAGAGGTTGACCTGGGTAGCGTAGAAGTATGGGAGCTCTTCGTCCCTCAAATGGAGATGTGCAGGCGACTCGATCCCTATTCTGTCGGCTATGGCAGGTTCCGCTCCGGCCTGGCAATTCCACAGGTGGTGATGATTCATAGAAGTCAGCAGTTGGTCGGCAGCGGGATCATTGGTACCGCTTCGGATGGCATCATCCCCAACCTTGGCCAGTTTGGCGGATACCCCGGCGGCAGACGGAACACTATGTTATTGCGCTATGACAATCTCCCGGAGTTGATGGAGAAAAGGCAGCCGCTGCTCTATGAGTTGGGCCATCCGGCGGATTTAAAGAACCGATTTCCCGGTCAGGTCTTTGATATGGGCCTCCTAGCGGTGCCGACGGAAATCTACGAGGGGGACCTGCTCGTTTCCGCCTCAGCTTCCGGCGGAGGGCTTGGTGATCCTATTGAAAGGGACCCGGCACTAATAACTGCTGACATGGACAATGGACTGACCACCGAATGGCAGGTCAGTAACATCTACTGTGTTAGAACAAGTTACGATGAGGAAGCGAAGCAGTGGAAGGTGGATGAGGCTGCCACCAGGAAACTCCGCCAGGCAAAGCGGAAGGAGAGGCTGGCCAGAGGTGTGCCGGTGAAGCAGTGGTGGGAGAAATTCCGACAGAGGTTGATGGACAGAGCCCTCGACCCTTTGCTGCTGGAGATGTACCAGAGCAGTATGAAGATGAGCCAGGCCTTTACCCGAGAGTTCAGGGAATTCTGGGCGCTGCCTAATGATTTTACTCTGTGAGGTGGAGAAATGTCATACAGTAAGGATGATCTGAGAGATCTTTTTGATGGTAAGCTCCCCTGGGACAAGGTCAAGGAGATAATGAGCAAGCCCAAGGATGATGATAGGTTCGAAAAGTATGTGGAGATACTTCAGGAGCGCGTCCCTTGGCCTGAGAGGATACTGCTACCCTTGGGTGAGCACCTCTATGTGGTTCAGAAAGGTGAGGAGCGGGTAGTGAAGTGTGACTGTGGACATGAGTTTGGAGACTGGCGGCAAAACTGGAAGTTGAGCGCTCTCATCTTTGCCAGAGACGATACTGAGAAGTTGGAGGAGGTTTATCCCGGCCTCAAGTGCCCTGCCCCCAACCTGTGTGAAGTGCGCGAGTTTTATTGTCCGGGGTGCGGCAGTCTGCTCAAAGTGGAGAGTGTACCTGTAGGTTATCCGATCATCTTCGATGCCCTGCCTGATATAGATGCTTTCTATCGAGAGTGGTTGGGCAGGCCGCTTCCAGAGGAGAAGGAGTTCAAGGACATGACCCATGAGGTCACCAGGGAATGGGGAAGGGATCTCTATCAGGCTGATGAATGATGGGCTGTCGGGGATGGGATGAAGAGAAAAGACCTCCTTTCGGGGAAGGCTGTTTAAGAATGTAGTTGCCCAATTTATTGGGCTACCTTCTTGGTCTTAGTGCCATCATGATCTGTTCACAGAAGGCTGAGGCAGCTCTAATGGAGCTGGCAAGAGACCTGCTGTGCCTCGTCTGCCGCAAGAGAACTCAGCATTAAACCGTCTAATTGAAATTCTCCACTAATACCCCGATGCCTCAGTACAGCTAGTTTGGCACTGAAAAGTGCAACGCTCTCTTAGCATCTCGTTGCAGTAAAGGCTTTTCCGCTGGCTCAGTGACTGCAAGATTCTTGTTCGGCGTGCTTGACCCGTTAGGCTCATCAGATTGACCCTTTTATTCGGTCGTATGATGCCAATTATTCTTGTCGAATGCATTGTGGAAACAGTACGATGTGACAATGCGCAGTGGTTCGAGTCTGACAAAGTCCGAAAGAAAAACCTTGGGTTCATCTCTAGGTAGGTTGGGTAACAGCGGAGGGGTTTGATAGTAGCTAGGACTTCTTGGAGGTGATGTTGCCTTAGAGGTGACTAGGTGAAGGAGGAGATCATGAGTACAAGAAAGAAATGGGCTGTAATTGTTCTTGCTGCAATTGGGGTGGCCCTTCTTATCTTTGGGGCCGTCTGGATGACGGTTATCTTTCCTGCTTTGAACAAGATACCCTCTGATCTCAAGTCGGTTACCCAGCAGCAAGGGACTGCAGCAGTGTTCAACCCTGACACATACCAGCTAGTGACTTATGATGTAATCGGAACCAGAAGGTACGACACAGTCCGTTGTTGCGGCGATGTAATCTACCTTGAGGAGGATATCAGCTTTATAGATGCTAACACTGGCCAGGAGATTCCCTCACTGTACTCAAATATTCTGCTGGCGGTAGACAGGGTATCCCGCGCCAATGTGCCGGGGCATGGTGATGGGGATCGGGAGGGTTACTGGAGCTTCCCCCGGGATGTAAAGGCTGACCAAAATTACCCCTTCTGGATTACGGGAAGCCCTATACCTCTCGATGCCAAGTATTGTGGCGAGGAGGACTTTAGGGGATTGCGTGTTCTTGTCTTTGAGATCACTACTCCGGAAGAGGGCGTCACCGTTCCCCCCGGGCTGTTCACCCCTCAGATGCAGCTCTATCAATACCTTATGATGAAGGTAGAGCCCGTCTCCGGAGTGACCGTGTATTTTGAGAGCACCATCACCAGAACCGCAAAGATTCCTGTTTTCGATGGTGTGACAAGTGAACCGACCTTCACCGATATGACCATGTACACAGACAATCTGGTGTTCACTGAGGAGACCATTGCCCAACTGGTTCATGACGCCAGATTCTATCACTGGGCGCTGCCTTGGGGGAATACCTATCTTCCTTGGCTAGCGTTTGGGCTGGGAATTGCCTTGGTCGTGCTCGGGTTGATACTTTCAACCAGAAGAGCTAGAGAAGCCCCGGCAGTAGAATATGTCCAACCAGAGGATTTGGTGAGGGTTAGTAACTAGCTGCTGGTGGCAAAATGAGGGGAAGAAGCCTCGTTATTGAAAGTATCTGAGGCGCTGTCTTCTTCACCGAGCTTCTGTAGGAAGTGAATATCAATGGAACGAAGCTCGAATTCTGAAGACGGCTCTCCTCAATGAGATTG
>CAZNKW010000017.1:0-1680 GCA_964573655.1 uncultured Dehalococcoidia bacterium | reverse complement strand
CAGCGGCATATCTAGCTAAGTGTGGACGGAGCGTCTGTGTGCTGGAGGAGAAAGCGGAAGCCGGTGGAGCGTGTGAGACTGCCGAGCCCATGTCCGGGGTGCGCATCTTCCCCCACGCCATGCTCATGTATGGGGCACCTGCCCCTGGATTCGAGCAGTTGGAGCTATGGAAGTACGGCTTCCGCATGGCATGGAGTCCGATGGATCTGGCGAAGTCCATGGGCCTGGGTCAGCTGACCACCGAGGGCCTAGAGCCAGCTACCCAGAAAGACATGGAGGGCTTTGCCAAATTGTGCGGCTTGCTCAGTCAACCTCCCTTTACCCGTGAGCTGCTTCGGGCTACCTTCTGGTGCCCGCCGCATCCTCCTGAAGTCGAGGTGACCGATGAGACAGTCCCTTACATGCAGGTGTACAAGCAACACCAGCCGGATGTCTGGACCCCGGAGCTGCGCCAGATGACTATGTTCGACCTCATGGACGAGCATATGGAGACCGAGTCCCTGAAGACGGTGCTGTCCTTTGCAGCCTGGGCGTCAGGGGCTGCCGGTCACTGGCAGGGTGTGGCTATCCCTGCCTTCCTCAGTGTCATACTTCTCTTGATACCTGGCAGAATGAGCATTCCCTATGGTGGCCTGCATGCTTATTTCCACGCCATCCACCGCGCTGCAGTAGCCCGTGGTACAGTGGTATATACTTGTTGTCCCGTTGATGAGATCCTTGTCCAAGATGGGCGGGCAGTAGGGGCACGGTTGAGAGAAACTGCTGCTCTGGGTGGAAAGACAATCTGGGCGACCAAGGCCGTCATAGCTGCTGTTGATGTGAAGCAAACCTTCCTCAAACTGATCGGGCCACAGCATCTTGACGCCAGCTTCATCCAGAAAATAAAGGACATCAGCCTAAAGGGAGGCAGCCTCTACGTGTCTACCTTCCTCACCCACAAGCCTCTCGCCTATCGTCCCAAGTTCAAGGCAATGAGCGAAATGGGCATGGGTCCCCACAAGATACCCTTTGGCGGCGTTTACCCCTCAGACTCGCGAGAAATTTACTATGAGAACGTAGCAGATGTGGATGGCCATAAGGGTAACCCCACTGTGCCGCCGGAGAGATTGATGTGGTTTCTGACCCCATCCCAGGCGTTTGACCCCACGCACTGCCAGGGCTATCATCCTAAGGGACATGTGTCAGCTGCTTTTGAGGTGAATGTCACCTGCCCGGACTATCATGTGGACGGACCAGATGCTATAGACAAAATCAAAAATGAGATCAATGCCTACATGCGCCAAGCCTTCAGTGAGGCGTTTGAAGGCCTGGACTCGGATAACGTTATTCACCACTGGGCGGCAACCCCTTATGAAGCCGAGTTTCGGCACACGGGCCTCATTGGCGGCACCTGGTGTGGCACCCGCCATTGCAGCGACCAGTTGTGGACCCAGCGGCCGCTGCCCGAGCTGGCTCGCTATCGTACTCCTGTCGAGGGGCTCTACCATTGCCACCAGACGTCTGGTCACCCCGGAGCGTTGTGTCTCATGGCCATTCCCTATAACTTGATGCATATCCTTATTGAGGATGGTCTAGTTGAGCCTGGCGATTGGTGGTACCCGTCGCCGTGGTACATTCCGCAGCAGGGAAAGAAATCAGCTATACGTCCGTAATAAAGAAGGGAGGACACTATGGAAGAAC
>CAZNKW010000016.1:2841-12732 GCA_964573655.1 uncultured Dehalococcoidia bacterium | reverse complement strand
GGGCTTGTCCCCTCCCGCTTGGGGGAGCCCACTAGGGTCTCTCCTACATAGAATGGGAGTCGCTTTTTATCAAGCCTGGAAAGGCTTTCTCACAGGCAAGTTCCCGGGGGAGACTTCAAAATGTAAGCTCTTGTGGGAGACCCCTTCTGGGGTCGATAACCATTTCTAAACTCTCGTAGCTCTTCTGCTGGAATTGAACCTATCCTATGATGATGCCTACGCCCATCAGGAGAGGAGTGAGCAGAGTAACCATGATATTATGACCCATGAAAGGTATCAGTCTATCTATGTCGTCAGCGTATTTCAACACACCTCTCACTGTCTTCAAGCCCAGGGGCAAAGTAATTAATCCCAGCAGGGCTGTCAGCGGCAATACGTCGAAGGCCGCCGAAAAAATCAACCATAGATATGTAGCCGAGAGCAGTCCGGCATACACCTTAGCGCTATTCTGTCTCCCTACAGCTATAGGGAGATGTCGTCGAGAGGCCACCATATCAGCCTCGATATCAGGAAACTGATTCAGCAAGAGCAGATTGCTAACGAGGAATCCAGGCACCATGGATGCCATTACGGCAGCTAAGGTGTAGTCCCCTGTTTGCGTGAAATAAGTGCCCAAGACCATGAAGGGGCCAAATCCCAAACCGGGGGCGATAGCACATAGCAGAGGGTTTCTGGTGATATGGGTGGTATAAAAGTATATGACCAGTACACCCAGGATACCAATGGGCAAGATTTCCAGTCTGTATTTATAAATGAAATATATCCCGATAAGAATGACTGCTAGAAGACAGGCTATGCCGAAAAGGTAAACCTTTCGGGGGCTGAGGAGACCTGCGGGCAGAATGCCGCTACCACCGCTGAAGGGCGTTCTCCTGGCTTTTAAGTCTATCCCGCTCCGGTAATCGAAATAGTCATTAAGTACATTAACGCTTATATGGGCCAGCAGAGCACCCAGGAGGGCTAAGGCAAGGTGGAGAGCCTTCAGTGAGTCGCGTTCATAGACTGCTACAGCTACGCCGACAAAGACACACACTGGGGTAAGCAGAAGGAATTGAGGGCGTGTTTCTGCAAACCATGTTTTCAGATTTGCCATGAAGCTAGCTCTGTGGTGGCGAATTTTCCCTCGTCACTGCCAGCGAAGCCCTGGCCTTCACAAACCGGCGGCATCCAATATGGCAGGCACTCTGTCTTCCATGCCAATAGCCATAATATGCACTCCTTGGCACATATCCTTCATTTCTTTGATTAACCGGGCGGCTATCTCTATGCCCTTTTTTGCCTTGCTCTCAGCCTTATCTATTTCATTGATGAGGCTTTCGGGGACGAATATCCCGGCTACGTTCTTATTCATGAAGCGTGCCATGGCTGCTGACCTTAGAAGCACAATGCCGACGAATACTGGAACATTAAGGTGCTTGACATATTTCATAAACTCTTCAAACTTCTTTGGTTCATACATGGCCTGGGTCTGGAAGAATTGTGCCCCTGCCTTGACCTTCTTTTCCATCTTAATAATTTGTGGTTCCATCGGGTCAGCCCCTGGAGTAACTGAAGCGCCAACGAAGAAGCGAGGAGAACCTTTTAACTCCTTCCCAGCAAGGTCATGCCCTTGCTCCAGCTTCTTAACTACTTGCAGCAGGGAGACCGAGTCAAGATCAAACACCGGTTTAGCCTCAGGATGGTCTCCCAGGGAAACATGGTCGCCGGTAAGGCAAAGGACGTTCTCAATTCCCAAGACATAAGCACTAAGGAGGTCGGACTGAAGAGCCAGGCGATTGCGGTCACGGCAAGTCATCTGAAAGACTGGCTCTAGCCCCCATTGCTTGAGGAGGCAGCAGCCGGCCAGAGAGCCAAGCCTCATTACTGAGCTTTGTTGGTCAGTGATGTTAGCTGCATCAATCCTGCCCTTCAGTAGCTCAGCGTTCCTCTTCATTTCTTCAATATCCACCCCTTTTGGGGGACCAATCTCGCTGGTGATTACAAACTTACCGCTGGCGAGTTTCTCTCTCAGACTCATGGCGTCGCTATCTCCTTTCTTTCTGCTCCAGCGCCCACATAATAGTAGACCTGAGTTGCTTGGGAGGTTCCATTTTGCTGTAGTTCTTCGGCGCAACTATTGTTTTCATCTTATCTAACCTGTTAAGCTTCTTTAGTCGCTGGTAAATCAAATGCCAGCCACAATCTCTAACATCAGGCTCCACCTCACATTTACCGTCCTTAGCGCCACCACAGGGACCATTAATTAAGCCTTTGCTGCAGGCAGTCAAGGGGCATATTCCCCCGGTGATGTCTAGGAGACAGTCACCACACTCTCGGCAGCGCTCAGTTCCCCGCCACTCACCACGAGCACCCCCTAGATTCATAGTGTTACAGGCGGGGTGTGCCACCTTATTTACTACTGCTGCAGTTGCCTGCACTCCAACGCCACAGGTCATCACCAAGAGGGAATCAGCAGCCATGACTTCTTCCTCAAGGGCCCTGAGCCTCAGTTTTACCAAAGCCTTGTCACACAGGAAATCGACTACAGTGTAACCGGTAACTGTCTTACCCTGTTGTTCCAGCTTTTGCTTCATCTCTAAAACCTGCGCTTCCCCTCCTGTTTGGCAGACCTCGGCACAACCTTTGCAGCCAACGATGAAGACTTTGCTCTCACCATCCAGATAGCCTAGGATTTCCTCCCAGGGTTTCAGTTCCGAAACTAGCATTTTTTCACTTCCTCCAAAACTAATTTCACCACTTCAGGGATTTTCTGTATCAGTTCAACAGAGGGCTCCAAGCCCCAGTCTATCTCCTTGGGTTCAACTCCAAAGATGACGATATCCTTAGGCTTAAGCCCCAGGTGGTCTAATATCCGCAAAGATTGAGAAAGGTTAACCTGATGCAGCGAATTTACCCCGATATCCTCTTGTGGTATATCTTCGGGTTGAAGACGGTAGACCGTACCTGGTTCACAGCTTCCCCTGGCGGCGTCGACTATGACGAGCTTGTCTATTCTCTCAGAAGAGAGGAGGACATCTGGAGACGTTCCCCCATCTACTATCTGCAGATCGACTGTTTCTGCCATGTCCATCTCTTGCAAAGCCCGAGCCACGTGAACCCCGATCCCCTCATCCTTCAGCAATAGATTCCCTATGCCCACTACCACTATCCGCGGGCGCTTGTTACGACACTCTAAACTGACCAAGGGTACTTCCTCTCGGAGTAATCAAATGGACTGCACAGGCAATACAGGGATCAAAGGAGCGGACAATACGCACAATTTCAAAGGGATTGTTTTCGTCTTTTACCTTGGTGCCGATGAGAGCTTGTTCCACTGGACCAGGTTGTTCCTTATCATCTCGAGGAGACAAATTCCAAGTAGAGGGAACAACACACTGATAATTGGCGATCTTTTTGTCCTTCACCTCTATCCAGTGCCCTAAAGCTCCTCTGGCTCCGTCCACCAGTCCCATGCCTGTACTCGCCTCAGGAATCTCATAGTCAATGTAGGCTGGCTCACCCGGTTTGAGCTGCAACAGCCAGGCTGGCATGGAGTCAGCTAATAGCTTGGTATACAAAGCACGAGCAGCATGGCGACCTAGCACAGAGAACATGGCTTTTGGAGAAGCCTTGAAACGTGACAGGGTAGAGTCGACTAAGGTTTTCACAGTGGGGTGACCACTAGCATAGGTGACCATCACCCGAGCCAGGGGGCCCACTTCATATACCTTGCCCTCGTAGCGAGGTGACTTTATCCAAGAGTAGGCTGTTTTCTTTTTCGTATCAGGCCGGGTCTCCCCACTGGCGGGATGTCTATCTGAGGTGAGGTCTTCATACCAGGAATGCTTCACCTGTTCTGTTATCTTATTCGTATCCAGCTTACCCAGGTTAAGGTCTTTAGAGGTTGTTCCTTGCTTCATTAACCTTTCCCTGCTGGTGAGGTCAGCATTCTTGCCATCCAGGTCAAAGCTACCGTAGGAAAGTAGATTACCGCAGCCGGCGCCTATTTGAAAGTAATCACTGTAGGCTTCTGCTACCATGAGGACGTCGGGAAGGTAAACCTGGTCAATGAAATCCCGCAGCTCATTTAGCTGCCAGAGAAAGGAGGCGATTTTGTCTACAGTGGGAACCTCAGTCACACCACCAGGGACAATGGAGCAGTCATGCGGTATCTTGCCGCCGAAAAGGGAAAGCATCTCCTGCCCTTTACGCCTCATCTCCAGGGCTTTAACGTAGTGTGCCAGGGCTTCAATATTGGCTGCATCCGAGAGGCGATAATCACCCTCGTATCGAGGAACGAAGGGCCCGAGCTCGCCTCGTTCTGCAAAGGCTTTGACCGAGTTCAAAACAGGATTATTGCCTTCATATTTGAGCACCTTGGTTACGTCCACATAATCAAGGGCAGCCAGATGGTAAAAGTGCAGGATATGATCGGCAATATGGGCTGCACCAAGGATTAGATTGCGCATAACCCTACCATTATCCGGAATCTTGTCGGCAATCCCAAAAGCGCTATCCAAATTGAGGGTAGCTGCTGTGGAGTGACTGGTAGGACATACTCCGCAAATGCGCTGGGTGTAGCGCTGTGCATCACGAGGGTCTCTGCCCCGTAAGATAATCTCTAGACCCCTGAAGAGCATCCCCGAGCTTCTGGTGTCCTTTACCTTTCCACCCTCTACCACTACTTCAATCTTAAGGTGACCTTCAATCCGAGTTACCGGGTCAATAACAATCTTAGCCACTAGTCTAGACCTCCCTTTTGCTTTTCCTGGCCGACATTTGGCAGGGCATCGTCGGTTAGTTTCTGATAGAAAGGTGCAAGCAGATCAGGAAAACCTGGTTCCACACAGCCAATGCAAGAACCGCCTGCTCCGATACACCAGTTTGTCCCGTGGTTCCAAAGTCTGAGGGGACAATCGGCATAGGTTACCGGGCCCTTGCACCCCAATTCATTGAGGCATCCAGGCTGGCCAAACTTCTTGGCGAATTTGCCCTCCTCGAAATAGGCTCGGCGAGGGCAATTTTCATGTATCAACTTGCCGTAGAAAGCTTTGGGTCGTTTGTGCTCATCCAGTTCCTCGGGTTTCGGTAGACCTTTGAGGAGGATGCCAGCCACAGTACCCACAAACCAGTCGGGGTGTGGTGGGCAACCAGGGATGTTTACCAGCGGTACACTGATGTTACGCTGCTTCAAGAATTGGTCTACCCCGATGCAGCCACTGGGATTAGGTGCTCCAGCCGCAATGCCCCCGAAAGCAGCGCAAGTGCCTACGGCAATGATTGCCAGGGCATTCTGGCTCAGGTGCTCGAGGCGGGAAACCATTGGTATTGGTTTTCCTTCCTTTTCACCCAGAACCCCATAGATACCTTTTGCTGCTGTAGGTATAGCTCCCTCCACTACCAAAATGTAGCCCCCTTTTCGGTTTTCAGAGGTTTGCTCCATCTCCTCTATCACTGCATCGCCCTGTCCTGCCATGATGGTGGCATGATACCTTAAATTGATGTGCTTCCCGGGAATTACTTCGTCAATTAATACATTCTTAATAGTGGGGCTGACTGAATTGAGGGCAGAAACAGAGCAACCAGTGCAAGCACTGGCTGCAAACCAGATTAACGGGTACTCTTCTGACTTTGTTCTGGGCATAATCCTCCTTTCCCTGTTAATTCTACAATACCTATGGTCATTTGCAAAATTCCTTATAGTTCTCCCTCCCCTGGCAGGAGGGAGTTAGAGGGAGGGGAAATCACCCTCACCTAACGAGGCTGTCCAAGAAACAAACGTAGGGGACGAACTCTGTGTCGTCCCCAAGGAGGTGGACACTTTTTGGACAGCCTGGTATTTCATCATTAAGCCTTTATGCGGGACACTTAAGCTCCTAATATGGTCTCCATCTGCCCTAGAGCACTAGATAAAGAATTATGAGAAGGAGGAGGAGTGCCCCGGCTATTATTCCAATCCTCTTCAATTCCCCCAGCACCGGGGGCTGCTGGGCCACAACCTCCTGCGTAGGAGGAGTGACTCGGGCTGGAGGAGTAGTGGGAGTACGCTCAGGAAGGGGTGCTCGCTGTGAAACAACAGGCGCATGGTAGCGAGCAGCACGGCGTTTTCTCCTGCTCTTTCCCCTCTTGCCATAGGGGTTACTCTTTGCTATTGCCGAATGGGAATCCTTAGGCATCCTTGTTCCTCTCGTGCCATAGCCGATTTACTATATGCCGGGTTACCTCATAACTAAAGCCTCGCTGCTTTAGGAAGGCCCCAAGTTTGCGGCAAAAGTTGTCATAATCTGCTGAAGCAAATTTCTTCACCTTCCTCTGTGCTGCCTTGTAGGCACTAGCCTCTTCCTCTATCCCCTCAGCCACCTCCGCTATAATATAAGGAGCAACCCCCTTTTGCCTCAGTTCCCTTTGCAGCATCCTCTGACTGCGAGGACTAAAGGACTCCCGATTCTCCTTCCAAAATTGGGCGAAGGCAAGGTCATCCAGCAATCCTTGTTCCTTTAACTTGAGGAGTGTACTTTGGATAGAGGAATCGGTGAATCCTTTTTTTCGCAAGTGCATCTTGAGTTCAAATTCACTGCGGGGTCGGTAGCTCAAATAACGGTAAGCAGCATCGAGGCAGGATTGGTAGCTAGAATCTAGTATTGCTCTCATTCAGACAATCCGGGTGCTTCTTCCTCCACTGCAAGGGGGCTAGTCGGGGTCATGCCTTTGGCTCTAATCTGACGCTCTATCTCCGAGGCAATTTCCTGATTCTGCCTCAGGTAATCCTTGGCATTTTCTCTCCCTTGCCCTAAGCGAGTCTCGCCAAAGGAGAAAAAGGCACCAGTCTTCTTTATAATCCCCATGCCTACCCCCAGGTCAATAAGGTCGCCTTCCTTGCTTATTCCATGGGCAAACATGATGTCAAACTCTGCCGATCTAAAGGGTGGGGCTACCTTGTTCTTCACCACTTTAGCCCTAACTCGATTGCCGACTACCGTGCTCCCTAGCTTGATGGAGTCCACTCGCCTCAGGTCAATCCTCACTGAGCTATAGAATTTTAAAGCTCTCCCTCCTGGGGTTACCTCAGGGCTGCCGAAGAAGACGCCCACCTTCTCTCGCAGTTGATTGATAAATATAGTTGCCGTATGCGACTTGCTAATAGCTGCGGTTAGCTTTCTCAGGGCTTGCGACATTAGTCTGGCCTGTAAGCCCACCTGGGCATCTCCCATATCCCCCTCAATCTCCGCCCTGGGGACTAGAGCTGCCACCGTATCAATGACTATCACATCCACTGCCCCGCTCCTCACCAAAGCTTCGGTAATCTCCAGCGCTTGCTCAGCCGTATCTGGCTGTGATATAAGGAGGTCTTCTATCTTAACTCCACAATGGCTGGCATAGGTAGGGTCAAAGGCATGCTCTACATCTATATAGGCAGCTATTCCCGCCCGACTTTGGGCTTGGGCTATGATATGAAAGGCGAGGGTCGATTTTCCTGATGCCTCAGGGCCAAAGATCTCAGTCACCCTTCCACGAGGGATACCTCCTATCCCTAGGGCTAGGTCGAGGGAAAGCGAACCGGTGGGGATGGACTCTACAGCCATTTTGGCCGCGATCTCGCCCAGTCTCATTATTGAGCCTTTACCAAATTGCTTTTCAATTTGCCCGATAGCTAAATCCAGTGCCCTTTCTTTCTCCATCCCTTTCCTCGCTAATATGATAACATAGGCCCCCCTCTGGCACAAGCCTAAAAGGGTGGCACAGGAGGGGTAGCCCTTTTATGGGCATTGAGGGCGATTTTCTCTTCAATCCTTTTTCTTATCTCTTGGCTAGCTTCGCCGGTAGTGAAGTAACGGTCGAGCTGCTCATAGGTTAGCCCCATTTCCTGCTCGTCGGTTTGCCCTTCCCAGAGCCCTGCCGAGGGCGGTTTATCAATAATCTCCCGGGGGATGTCCAGATAATGAGCCAGTTCCCAAACCTGAGATTTAACCAGGTTCCCCAAGGGCAAGAGGTCAACCCCGGCATCTCCATACTTGGTAAAGTAGCCCACACCCAGCTCGCACTTATTCCCACCGCCTATTACTAGATAACGCAGCCGATTAGCAAAGTAGTACAGCGTCGCCATTCTCAGTCTAGGCTTCAGGTTAGCCTCAGCCATTTTCTTGGTAGCGGGGTCGAAACCGCCACTGGGTAGTAAGCGCAGAAGCGCATCAAACACGCTATCCAGGCTAATTAACCTGGTAGGGATTTGGAATTTATTGGCTACTAGGTAGGCGTGTTCTATATCTGTTTGGCTACTATGGCAGGGTAAGAGCAAACCGAGAGTACTATCCGGGAAGGCTCGCTTAGCTAATACAGCAGCCACTGAGGAGTCAACCCCACCACTCATCCCCACTACCACCCCATGAGCACCCGCCCCGGTTACCTGCTCCCTCAGCCAGGATACCAGCTTCTCTGTCAGTTGCTGCATAAACAACTCGAAGAGTCTTGTCGACCTGTAGTGAGCTTGCTTATGGTAGTATAGCCTTTGCTGATGAGGCGAGTCAAAGTATAGAGAAGAGAGCGAAGTAGGGACAGACCTTTAGGTCTGTCCGGTGGACAGGTTTAAAAACCTGTCCCTACATTTTTGATGCCAGTGGGTAGGTTGCCCGACATCGGGCAACTCGAAGAGTCTTGTCGACCTACACGATATGAGTTTTTTAGATGGCCTATTACATAAAGTTTTGACGTCACTCAAAACCTATGTTAGTCTCATCTAGAGAAGGAAACCTAGATGATTTTGGAAAGCTTAAACGCTTATTCCTTTGAACTTGGGCCAATAAGACCCCCCAGTGAAGCTCGCTCCTTGCTCATCAGGGCAACCAGGAACTGTCCCTGGAATAGATGCCAGTTCTGCCCGGTGTATAAAACCCAGAAATTCGAGCTTAGACCAGTTGAGGAAATAGAAAAGGATATACAAACAGCTCGGGCCATTAGTGAGGAAATAAGAACGCTGGCCTGGAAGATGGGGTATGGAGGGAGGCTGAAGGACATAGCTGCCATGTTGTGCCGTAGTCCTCGCTATAACGACAGCGTTAGAAACGTAGCTCTCTGGCTTTATTTTGATGCTGAGTCTGCCTTTCTACAGGATGCCAATAGCCTTATCATGAGAACCCCGGATTTGGTTCGAGTGATAAGAGCCCTAAAGGCAGCCTTTCCTGGTCTAACCAGGATTACCTCCTATGCCAGGTCTAAAACCACCGCTAAAAAATCGCTGGAGGAACTGAAAGAGCTTTATGAGGCAGGTCTCTCCCGATTACATGTAGGTCTAGAAACAGGCTATGATGACTTGCTGAGGTATATGCAAAAGGGGGTCACCGCTGAGGAACATGTTGAAGGGGGGAGAAGGGTGAAAGAATCCGGGATATCTCTCTGTGAATATGTTATGCCAGGATTAGGTGGTAAGAATATGTCAAAGGAGCATGTGGAACAGACTGCCAGGGTTCTCAATGAAATCGATCCGGATTACATCAGGCTTCGTACCTTGGAGGTTGGGGAGGGTATGCCCTTGCTCCAAAAATTACAGGAGGGAGATTTCAAGCTACAGACAGAGGACGAGGTGGTGGAGGAAATAGGTGCCCTTGTTGAGAGGCTGGACTGTCGCAGCGAGCTCAAGAGCGATCATATATTGAATCTTCTATCTGAGGTTGAAGGGAAGTTGCCTCAAGATAAAGAGAAGATGCTGGCTATCATAAACCGATACCTGGCTTTACCCCTCAGCGAGAGGATCAACTTCCAACTAGGGAGAAGGGCAGGCTACTATGAAAGGCTGGACGAACTCCAGGATGCCTATAAGCATGAAAAAGTGGAGCAAATCATCAAGCGTATTGAGTCGGAAAACTCCGGCGGGGTAGAGGAGGCGATATACACCTTGAAAACGAGGTTTATATAAAC
>CAZNKW010000016.1:0-2741 GCA_964573655.1 uncultured Dehalococcoidia bacterium | reverse complement strand
GAAGAATGAAGCTCTATATCGGAACATCAGGCTGGGTCTATCACCACTGGCGGGGGATATTCTACCCCGAGGGTCTGGCTCAGGCAAAGTGGCTGGAATTCTATAACCAGCACTTCACTACTGTGGAGCTGAACAACAGCTTCTATCATCTCCCCTCAGAGAAAGCCTTTGCTGCCTGGCGTGAGCGCTCCTCAGAGGGATTTGTCTATGCTGTTAAGGTAAGCCGCCTCATCACCCATTTGAAGAAGCTGAGGAATGTAGAGGGGGCTTTGGAAAACTTCCTCTCCCGGGCGCAGATTCTGAGAGAAAAGCTCGGCCCTTTGCTTTATCAGCTTCCTCCGAATATGCCCCGTAATGATAGAGTCCTGGAGGCTTTCCTTCAACTCCTTCCTTCCGGGCTGTGCCATGTCTTCGAGTTCCGTCATGAGTCCTGGTTTGGTGAGGAGGTTTTTGCTCTCCTGAAGGAGCACAACATTAGCTTCTGTGTCTACGACATGCCGGAATTCACCACTCCCATAGTAGCCACCGCCGACTTCGCCTACGTTCGCTTCCATGGCAGCGGCGAACTATATGGGAGCTGCTATACTGATGCCGAGCTGGGGAAATGGGCAAAGCGCATTGCCGAGCTAGGGCAGGGCTTGACCGCCGTATACATCTACTTCAATAACGACGCCGAAGCCTTCGCCGTGAGCAATGCCAAGACGCTGGCAGGACTGCTGACAACTATAGGATAGGACATCAATCAATATTTGGGGGGATTTCGATGCATCAGGCTGTCTATGAGAAGCTGAAGGAGGTGGCACGAGCTAAAGGTGTGATTTATTATAGCCAAATAGCACCGGTAGCAGGTGTGGGGCCAAGAAACTTTGGTCCGATACTGGGCGAAGTCTGTCAGAGCGAGGTTCATCAGGGGCGTCCTATGCTGGGAGCGGTGGTAGTTCGTAAAGATAGCCATATGCCAGGGGAGGGCTTTTTTAAAGGCGCGCGAAAGCTGGGTCTGTTTCAGGGGAGCACCAATAAGGAAAGGCGAGAGTTCTGGGGTCAAGAGTTGAAAAAAGTGCACGGTTATTGGTCGTCACATTAGCTTAACTAAAATTCTATGCCCTTCAACAAGCTGGAGGGCACCTCTCACTGGAGTTCCAAGGGGGCGCAGCATCCCCTTGGCTAAGGGCGGGGTTCCTGCAAAATCGAAGATTTTGTGTGGTTTGTTGTTTGGATCATGCGCCACTATCGAAGAGGCTAAGTATATCTATGGAGAGGGTTGCCGATGCTTAAAGAAGCCCTTCTATATGATAAGCTCCCCAACTTTAGGGTGAGATGTAATACCTGTCCCCGCCATTGCCAGCTTGGGGAGGGGAAGCGAGGCTACTGCTTTACCAGACAGAATCAGCAGGGCAGACTATACTCCCTCATTTATGGCCAGGTGGCTTCCCTTTCCGTCAATCCCATTGAGAAGAAGCCGGTGTTTCACTTCTATCCGGGGAGTCGCTGGCTCTCCTTAGGCAGCCTGGGCTGCAACTTCCGCTGCCCGGGGTGCCAGAACTGGGAAATCTCCCACGCCAAACCAGAAGGAGGGGGCATCTCTTATGTCTCGCCTGAGGAATGCATTGGCCTGGCCAAGAGATATAATTGCTTAGGGATTTCCTGGACCTTCAATGAACCTACTATCTGGCTGGAGTACACCCTGGAGGGGGCAAAGCTAGCTAAAGAGCAGGGTCTATATACTAACTACGTGACCAACGGCTACATCACGCCAGAGGCGCTGGACCTCCTGGGACCATATCTGGACGTCTTCAGGGTGGATATCAAGGCCTTCTCCTCCGCTTCCTATGGCAGCATGGCTCATATCCCCGATTTTACTCCTATCCTTGAGGCGACCAAAAGGGCTCAAAAATCCTGGGGGATGTGGGTGGAGGTGGTGACCAATGTTACGCCAGGGTACAACGATAGTGAGGAGGAGCTGAGAGGAATTGGGGCTTGGATCCACCAGGAATTAGGTGCCCACACTCCCTGGCATGTAACCCGCTTTCACCCTCACTTGAAGTTGTCCCATCTTCAGCCAACGCCAATAAGCACCCTGGAAAAAGCCAGAGAATGGGCGCACCAGGAGGGACTGCATTATGTGTATCTCGGTAACGTGCCGGGGCATCCAGGAGAGAACACCTACTGCCACCAATGCAGCCGCCTGCTGGTGAAAAGGCAGGTCTTTGATGTCCTGGAGAACCATATCCAGCAGGGCAAATGCGGACATTGCCAGACCCAGATACCAGGGAGGTTCGCCTGATAATCAAGGGTCATTTTAACCGGGGAGTTCCCTATTGCAGAGTGTAGGGACAGACCTTCAGGTCTGTCCAGTTCATAGTTTCGGACTCCGATTTATCGGAGTCCCTACTTGCTGTGCCGTTAGCCCCGGAACCTTCAGCTAGGGAGTTCCCTGTAGGTCCGTTGCAAGAGTAAGGCGTCCTTCTCCAGGTAAGGGATGCTTTCGCTGATAACCACCCCCTTCGCCTTTCGCTCTTTCAGAGCCTGGAGTAGTTCATCATATTGGAAGTCTGAATCTGGTAGCATCAAGTGCTTGATCTCGCCCTTTTTTCCATAGGCGACCCCAGAAAGATGGATATGCATATCATCTAAAGCTTGCCTTCCTAGCTTCCTCTCCACCTGATCTAGGACATGAACAAATTCTTGGTAAGAGTTAGCCTTTCCTGTCCGAGCATGCCAATGAGAAAAATCGATGCAGG
>CAZNKW010000015.1:0-12763 GCA_964573655.1 uncultured Dehalococcoidia bacterium | reverse complement strand
GCTTCAGTGCAGGAGACCCACGACCTAGTCCAGCTGGCGTTTCTCCTAGCTGATAAATACCGTAACCCGGTGATTGTATTAACAGACGCGGTTATAGGGCTGACCACGGAAGCCATAGAAGTAAAGAAGATTAACTTCGGACCGCTGCCGCCAAAGGACTGGGCAGTTAGAGGCCTGGAAAACCAACCAGACGGAAGGGCTCGCTTCATCACTTCTTCCCATGGTTTAGACCCACGGATATACCCCAACTATCTGGCTCTGCTGACCCACCTGAAGGAAA
Source organism: uncultured Dehalococcoidia bacterium (assembly GCA_964573655.1). GTDB lineage: Bacteria > Chloroflexota > Dehalococcoidia > UBA2247 > RBG-13-53-26 > CAYWDP01. The sequence continues at coordinate 12,483 of CAZNKW010000015.1, read as the reverse complement.
AGTACCACAGGATTGAAGAAGCAGAGGTGAGATATGAAACTCATCAAACAGAAGATGCCGAGCTGATATTGGTGGCTTATGGATATCCGGCAGGGGTCTGCCGCCAAGCCCTAGAAATGGCTCGAGATGAAGGGCTAAGAGTAGGGCTGGCTCGACTGATAACTGCTTGGCCCTTCCCTTACCAAGTGATCAGGGAAAAAGCTCAAAAGGGAGTCCAATTCCTGGTGGTGGAGGACAGTCTGGGGCAGATGGTGGAGGATGTCAAATTGGCTGCCGAAGGAAGAGGTAAAGTTCATTTCCTAGGTGTTTTCGCCCGCCATTCACCGGCAGAGATGGGGCTTATCTTCCCTGAGAGGGTTGTGGAGGAAATAGGGAGGATACTATATGAGTGAAATAGCCGAGAGGAGGTTAGTCCGCGGCTATCCAAAGTTGCTCCTGCGGTTTCCCACCGGGATAATACTATGCCCAGGTTGCCAGCATGGGGTAGCTATCAAACTGCTCTGCGAAGCTATCGAGGAACTGGGTATTCAAGGAAGGACAGTCGGAGTTTCTGGAATTGGCTGTCATGCTATCGCCACCACCCTGGCGCAGGTCGAGTGGGTAGGTGGCGCCCACGGGCGGGCCGGTGATATGGCTACGGCTATCAAGCGTGTCTCCCGGGGCAAGCTAATAGTATTTACCTGGCAAGGGGATGGAGATGCACTAGCCATTGGAACCGAGAGCACCATCCAGGCAGCAGCGCGTGGGGAGCGCATTACGGTTATTATGATTAATAACGGGAATTTTGGCACCACCGGCGGCCAGATGGCGCCTACCACTCTGCTGGGGCAGAAAACAACTACCACCCCTCAGGGTCGAGAGGCAAAAAAAGAGGGCTATCCCTTCTATGCACCTGAATATATGGCAGTGATGAAGGGGGTAGCCTATGCCGCGCGTGGTGCCCTCAATACGCCAGCCAACTGCCTGCGAGCTAAAGAATATATAAAGAGGGCACTAAAGAAGCAGATAGACGACGTCGGCTTTAGCTACGTCGAGATTCTCTCCGCATGTCCCCCCGATTGGCACCTGACCCCCCTGGAATGCCAGGAGCGGATCGCTAAGGAGGTCATCCCTGCCTTCCCTCTAGGCGAGTTCAAAAACGTGGACCAGCTTGAATAATCTACCAGGCAAAATCGAGGAGGGATATTGGTAAAAGAGAGGCATAGAGTAGTAGTAGCCGGGGTGGGAGGTAGTGGCGTTGTCTGGGTAGGTACACTCATCGCTCGAGCTGGGCTGCGCCAGTATGAACACGCCACTAGATTACCCAATTACACCAGCAGCATGCGAGGGGGACCCTGTGAGTGTATGGTCATCCTCTCAAAAGACCCTATCCCCAGCCCTTTAGTATTTAGAGGAGATGCCCTCCTTATCCTCAATAATCTCCAACTTAAACCCTTTAAGGAGAGGGTGCTTCCCGGTGGGGTGATCATTTTGGAGAGCACCGGGCTGAAGACTAAAATAGAAAGGGAGGATGTGAGGTTGCTTCAGGTCCCGGCTCTAGAAATAGCCGCCAGCATGGGAAATCCCTTGCTGGCGAACATGATCCTCCTGGGGGCTTATGTTCAGATAACAGGTGTCTTTCCACCCGAGTTTATTGAGAGGGAGCTTGAGGACAGGTTTGGCATTGTGGAGACGGGAGTGAGGGCTTCGGCCAAGGAGGCCATGCTAGCCCACAACGTAGATGCCTTCAGGCAGGGACTTGAGCTAGCAAGGACCCCCAAAGATTGAAGCAAGAGGAGAGAAATGGGCTTCAAGGTAGTCCAAGTTGTAGATAAACCTGGATTCTTTATGCCTGACTATGGAGAGATGCTAAAGCAGGCTGGCGTAGAGGTAGAATTCGTAAAGAAAGACTGCACCACCGAGGATGAGATCATCGCTGCTGCCCATGATGCTGACGCTATAATAGGTGCAGCTGCTCTTCAGACTTTCTCACGGAAGGTGATAGAGGGATTGACCAAGTGTAGGTTTATCATGATTATTGGCATCGGCTATGACCTAGATCTGGAGGCAGCAACCGAGCACGGCATCCTAGCTGCCAATGTGCCTGATTACTGCCTGGAGGAGGTATCCGATCATGCCATGGCGCTCATCCTAGCCTCTACTAGAAAGATTGTTAGACTAAATAGCACCGTTAAAGAGGGGCAGTGGAAAACGGAGCCAGACCCTGACATCCAACGGAGCATATGGCCTACCATGTCCCGTTTGCGGGGGCAGACCTTAGGGCTTGTTGGCTTTGGTCGGATTTCGCGGACACTGGTTCCAAAGGCCAGAGGGTTCGGGATGAAGGTTATTGCTTATGACCCCTATGTACCCCAAAATGTATTCGAGTCCCTGGGCGTAGAAAGGGTGGAGCTCGACCAGCTGCTGGCCGAGTCAGACTTCGTCTCACTTCATAGTGTCCTGACCGCTGAGACCAAGCATATGCTAGGTCTGGAGAAATTGAAGAAGATGAAGCCCACCGCTTACTTGATCAACACCGCCCGAGGGGCTCTCATCGACCAAGGGGCATTGTACACCGCCTTGACCGAGGGTTACCTAGCTGGGGCAGCACTGGATGTCACCAAGCCAGAACCCATCAGTCCCGATGACCCGTTGCTAAAGCTGGACAATGTCATTATCACTCCTCATGCAGCCCACTTCTCCATACCAGGGTATTTGACACTAGTACACCGCCCTGGTGAGGAGATAGCCAGGGTTTTCAAAGGAGAGTGGCCCATTGGCTTACTTAATCCTCAAGTCAAGGAGAGGTATAGGCAAAAATGGGGCCAGGCAGCCTGATTATGAGTGCTTTCTCTTTTTATAGGCGTCCACTACCTCAATGAAGGCATCTATCTTATCATGGGTGGCTGCCTCATTGTAGTTGCGGACATCTACAATGTCGCCCTCAAGCAATAGCACCGGTATATCCGAATACTTTCTTAACATTCTTATCTGATGGAGCTGACCCGTATGTATAGTGCGGCAGGTCATGGCCTGGTGGAGAACTACTCCGTCTATCTTGTAATCCTCGATCAACTCCAGAAACCACTCCACAAAGGGATCTGTGCCATGCTTGCGGGCTTTTTCATGCCAGTGGGTTAACTGATTAAAGGTCCTCCAGGCTATCCGCTCCAGGGGATGGCTAATCCTTGGTGGTATGTCAACCGGGGGCGGGGGGTGATAAACAACCTCTATAGGGAAGACCGCCCCCAAACTTTCAAAGTAGTTGAACAACACCAGCCCATACCAGGGCGGCAAGCTCATTCCCCACATCAGGCGGTACTTCTCATCGGAGATCACCCCAATCTTATGGTCTACTCGATACCTTACCTCATTGTATAGTTCCTGATAGAAGTCCAGCGCCCGCTGGGTGCCCATCATAAACCAGCCAGGGACCATAGTATTCACGGCATCCTCAGTCGGCATCGGGGCTGGAATGGCCTTTCGCAATTGATAGGCCTCCCACCATACCCGCTGAGTTCTCTCAGCCAGATCAGTAACATGGCTCAACTGGTCCCAGTCCATCTTCCTGCCCGTTTGCCTTTCCAAGAAGTCGACCAGACCTTTGAGCTCCTCAGTGTTGTACTTGATGTAGTAGTCTTGCACTTCCTGAAGGTTGGCATCGGTGGTTGGCGTCAAGAGCCCATGGATATGCATGGGGACATTATTATAGCGCTGCGCTGCCTGATACCATTTATACCTGGGGTCGCAGATCATCATCCCTGTGCCCAACATCATTGAGGGATATTCTAGACCCCCATCCGGAGCGCCTGGCGGCATCCCTCCCAGTTCTCGCCGCATAGCATCAAAGCCAAGAATGCAGGTGGCGTAGCTGCAGAGATAGTTGGGGTAACCTTCAGCTTCTGCCTTTAAGAGGAAACGCTCGGCATCCATTTTAACAGCACAGAGGCCGGCATAGTTCTCAGTCCCCCAGGGCACTATACCCATGGCTCTTATAATCTCATCATAGAAACTAACGATGAAGAAATAGGCTATTGGTGTCCCCTTTGCTTTGGCTTCATGAGCCTCTGCCGCCATCTCCTTGACCAGGCGACGTATTCGTTTGGCCACTTCGGTTGATTTCTCGGCAGAGGTCTTTTCCTTGGGAGGTTCCACAATCGCTCCTTCTAACTCATCATCTCCAGGAAGGCTTGGACTCTGGTCTTCAGCCTAATAGGGCTGGGGGTAGGATAGTCTCCTTCGATCTCAAGCACAGGCAGTCCTTTCCCCACCAAGTACTCCTTCACATCTGGGGCATCGAGGGCGTGAGTATCACAGTACCGAAGGATATAAAGGATGACGCCATTTACCTTGAACTCCTTGGCAAAATCATAGAGGTAGCCAAACCTTTTCTCCAGGTCTTCTTGGTGGCTCCCTGGGCTCTGGCGGTAGGTCCGGGGACAGTTGATCTTCTCCAAGTAGCTCCTGGCGATGCTTGCCAAGGGGTTATCGCTCACCTCAACCTCGTACCAATAGGGTTTGGTGCCAAAGCAGAGGTCATCAATAACTACATTGGCTCCACTTTCCTCCACCATCTCGATGAAGGTGATGTCATCGTTCCCAGTTCCGCAAACCATTAGCCTGGCGGGCTTCTTCTGGCAACCCTTGCTCCTCTCCTTAACCTCCTTGATGACACCCCTAAGCAATTCATTTGCCTCCGTTACTGGAGTGCTCATCACCGCCACAATCACCTTGGTCACCTCGGCACCAGAGAGGAGGGGTGGATCCTGCTTCCTTAGCTGATATAGCGTACGGACTAACGCTCTTTGTTCATTGTGCAGCTGAATTGACCGGGTGAGCTTTTCAGTAGTTATTTCGCGCCCGCTGAATCTCTCCAGGCTTCTTCTAAAGGTTTCCAGCTCCGCCTCGAAGAACTCAAAGGAAGCTGGAGACAACGTATGAGGCACGTTTACGAAATGAGCGTAGCTATGTTTGATATTATACCCCCAGATGTCATATAGCTTGACGATATTGTCACAGGCGTGGGGCATGACAAAGCCATCGAGGAAATCGTACCCGCCTTTAAGCGCTATATCAAGGCAACTGCGGGTGAAGGGGCAGGCGATGGTTTCCAGGTAAGCATCAGTATGGGTGATGGGTTGCCTCATATTCCCCATAATCCTATAGGGAACAAGGTCAACCGCAGTTATCACTTCCACCGGGGTAAGTGAGCAGAAGTAACCGACTACCTTCCTGCCTTCAGCTTTCAGCTCCTTAACTCTCTGACCTCGGTCCTGGTATATTTGCTCAACCCTGGCCAATCCCTGAACCATTTTCTTACTTGCCTAGATTACCTCCTCCTCTTTGAGCTGGGCTATATCGTCCCAGGTATAGCCCAGGATCTCGGTGAGGATCTCCTCAGTATGCTGACCAAACTCAGGGGCTTCCCTCCTTATTGACATCGGAGTCTTCTCAAAGGTGATAGGAAATCCTATTGTCTTCATCCGGCCAAAAACGGGGTGGTCAAATTCAGTCAAATAATCATTGGCTAGCACCTGGGGGTCTTCAGTTAACTCTTTGATGTTGTTCACCGGGGCGTAGATGACGCCGTTCTCCTTAAATATCTTCGCCCACTCGTCCCGGGTCCTGGTGGCAAAAGTCTCATCCAGGATAGCGGTCAGTTGTTGGCTATTCTTTGTTCTGTTATCCATGCTGTCGAATCGGGGGTCCTTTTCCAGCTCCTCAAGACCCATGGAGCGGCATACAATAGGCCAGAATTTGTCCGGTGAAAGATGGGCTAGGGCAACCCACTTGTCATCACCACACTTGTAGTGATTCCATAGTGGATTCCCAGCAGTCTTTCTAGCTATCCTTATTCCCCATAGGCTAGCCATGGTGCAGAAACATACCGGGAGTCCCAAGAGAAAGGTCATCCCGCCCAGAATAGAAGCATCCACCTTCTGCCCCATCCCGGTTCGCTCTCTAACGAAGAGGGCAGCCAGTACACCCAAGGCTGTCATTATAGCCCCTGTTTGATCACCGATCCCTCCTTGGATCGGCAATGGATCCATACCGGGCTCTCCAGTTATGGTCATCAGTCCTGACCTGGCTACCCCGGTATAATCAGCAGAGGGGCTATCCTTGTCTGGCCCCTTTGGCCCCCAGCCAGAGCTATGGGCATAGATAAGCCGTGGATTGTATTTGGAAAGAGTTCCGTAGTCTACACCCATCCTCTCAGCCACGCCCATGCGGAAGTTCTGAAGAAAAACGTCTGACTTCTCCACCAGTTTATAAATGATCTCCTTACCCTTATCCTTCTTCAGATCTACAGTAAGGCTTCTCTTATTGCGATTACCTCCCTCAAAGTAAGGATTTCTTGTCACCTCCCGCCCCCCAACCATAGCCCCAGCCACTCTCACCATCCCTCTCCCCAGGTCACCCCCGATGCGCTCCTCTATTTTAATCACATCGGCACCCAAATCACCCAGCATCATGGCTGCTACCGGTCCTTGCTGGAATATGGTCCAGTCCAAAACCCTGATGCCTTCAAGCACCATAGCCATCTCCTGCCTCCTTAATCCACGATTGGTGCCTTTTTGGCTGCTTTCCCATCCCTTTCTCATAGTAATCTCACCCTCAATGGCTGTCAACTTCGAGAGATGGGAGTCCAAGGAGGGAAAAAAGCCTCTTATACTCGACAAGGGGATAAGCCCTTTCATAAGGCGGGTGCTCTGCCACTCGCTCATTTCCTATCGTTCAGGGTGACAGTTAAACGGTCTCGCTCTCTCCCAGTTGACAAAACAGGGGGAAGTGTTATATTAGCTAGTAGAGTAATGAAATAAGGGGGGGAGATGAGCCAAAGATTAACCAAGATAGTGGCTTTGGTGCTCTTGGGAGTGCTGTTAGTTACCCTGTCCGGGTTAGCCGGGTGCGCTGGGGAGGAGGCGAAGGTTCCGGAGATCACTATTGGAGTTTTGACAGATTTCACCGGATCAGCTTCCTTTGCCGTGAAGCCAACTATTAACGCTATGATGGACTACTTCCGCATGGTCGAAGAGGAAGACCCCATACCTGGGGTGAAGATAAAGTTTATCACTTACGATACCAGGCTCGACTACGCCAGGGTCCCTGTGGGATATGTATGGCTGAAGGGTCAAGGGGCAGTCATGATGCACGTAGTAAACCCCGCGGACAACGAAATCCTGATAAATCGATACGAAGAGGATGAGATACCTGTTATTGGTTCTCAGGTCCAACCCACGTTGCTGGGGAACGCGTGGATGTTTTGCTTTTCTTCCTCCAACGCCAACGAGACTGAGGTCCTGATGCAGTGGATTATGGATACTTGGCCCTACGAAGAAGAGGGGAGACTGCCCAAAATTGGTCACCTTGGCTGGACATTGATGAGCACAGAGTATCATCAGGAAGGGATTGATGCTGCTAGGGAGGCCAATCCAGGAGAGTTCGACTGGGTGGGAGTGGAGAGGGTTCCTCTAGGAACTACCACTTGGGCTACCGAGGTCAACAGGCTGAAGAACTGTGACTTCATCGTTGTCAGTGTGGTCGGTCCCATGGCAGCCAGCTTTGTAAGAGAGGCCAGGGCAAGGGGGTATGAGGGGAATTTCCTTAGTGGGATAAATGCCTTCCCCGGTTATTGGGATCTGGTAAGAGCTGCCGTCCCCAAGGATGAGCTATATGGCTGCTACTACGCCGGTCCTTGGCCCTGGTGGAATGAGGATGTGCCCTACATCGCCGATCTCGAGCGGGCTATCCAGAGATATCGCTCAGGGGAGGCTGAGGCTCTGATGAGGAGCTCAGGGCCCCTCACCGGATGGTGCCATGCCATGGTGATGGCTGATGCCATAAGGAGGGCAGTAGAGGAGGTAGGGGCTGAAAATGTAGATGGGACCGCCATCCGCGATGCCCTGGCAGAGACCGACATGGAAGTGGCAGGGTGGGGTAACCGCTGGAGGTTTACTGCAGAGGAGAATTTCCTTACCCGAGCGGAAAGGGTATTTGAGTGGAAAGTAGCCGAAGAGGACTGGGGTGACCCCAGCAACTGGATCACGCCTGCCTCTTTAGCTGGCAGTTAGCCGAGATTTCAAGAACTTAGGCAACAGCACTTAACCTGAGGGGTTCTAGGACCCCTCAGGTTTTTTATGGGGCAGTTTTCAACAATACCCCCAAAAAATGCCCGTCACCTTCAGCCCAAATACCTTTTCTCCCAACCTTTTATCTCCCTGCCATCTTCATCCTGAGGATGGTCTCTTTTCAGCCAGAGACTAGAGATGGAAATCCCTTAACGATAGAGCAGGGGCTCCCTATCCTACCGGGGCGAGTAGCAGAGCACCCCCTTATGAAAAGGGCAGCAATGGCTATTTTTCGGCGCCCTCTCCCGCTTGACAAAACACAAGAAGTGTTATATTAGTTGATAAACTAATGAAAGAAGGAGGTAAAGATGAGTAAGAGATTAGTCAGGATAGTGGCTCTGTTTCTTTTGGGGGTGTTATTAGCCACTCTGCCCGGGTTAGCTGGGTGCGCCGAGGAGGAGGCTGGGGTGCGGGAGATTGTTATTGGCTACGAGGGGGACTGGACCGGCCCAGCTGCTTCTGGTGCCGAGGAGTATGGCGGCGCTTTTCTGGACTACTTCCGCATGATCGAAGAGGAGAACCCCATTCCCGGGGTGAAGCTAAAGGTAATTAGTTACGATACAAGAAGTGATTATAGCCGGATCCCCATCGGATATGTGTGGTTGAAGGCTCAAGGGATGGACGTATTCTATGCTCCTTCCCCAGCGGATATCGAGATTAATGCCGCAAGGTTGGCAGAGGACCACATTCCCGGCTTTGCCACCACGTCCCTGGAGTCAGTCCGGAATGACGAGTGGTGTTTTTGGGTCTTCGACACCTTCGAGGCCCAAACGGAAGCCGTCCTGAAGTGGATATTGGATACCTGGGAGGGAGAGGGAAAGCCCAAGATTGGCTTGGCGGGGTGGGTTGGCCTAGTCACTACAGCTGGTCCAGAGAGAGGAATCGATCTATACCTGGCGGCACATCCAGGCGCTTTCGAATACGCCGGAGCGGAGAAGGCCCCATTAGGCAGCGTCGTCTGGGCGGTGGAAGTGGACAGGCTGATGGACTGTGACTATATCTTTCAGGGCTGCGTAGGTGCTGGCATCCCTTCCTTCATCAAAGAGGCCAGGCTGAGAGGCTATGAGGGAAAGATTGTTGCCTGCAATCCCCTAGCGGGGTTTTGGAATCTTGCCAGGCAAGCAGCCCCGGCTGACTTGCTCTACGATGTCTACCACGTCCATTCTATGCCCTGGACAACTGATTATCCCTTCGCCACTGAAGCCAGGGAGCTGGGGCTGAAGTACCATTCCCAAGATTGGGTTGACAATGCCCTGCAGCAATCCAGTTACACTGCTGGTGCCATCTTTGGCCCTTTCATAGCTGAGATAATAAGGAACGCAGTGGAAGAGGTAGGGGCAGAAAATGTAGATGGAACCGCTATCCGCGATGCTGCAGAAAGCTTTGAGCTGGATTTAACAGCTAAAGGGTTTGGAAACGTGTGGAGACTTAGCCCGGATAACCATGTCTGCTGCACGACATACAAAATGTTTGAATGGGACGTGGAGCAAGGAAAGTGGCTTGCCATCACCGAATGGTATTCTCTGTAGGTCAGGAGGACTGCACCGCCGTCAGCTACTGGACTATGCCTGCATCTTTAGCTGGTAGTTGAAATCTAAAGAATAAACCTAGCCCGAGGGGTTTTGAACCCCTCGGGCTTTTCATCGGAACTCGCCTGCCTTGCCAAGCTAGTAAGGAGCCCGTTTAATAGCTTCACTGCGCTTCAAGTAGGTGGTGTAATCGATATAGTCTTTCCGCCCTAGATATTTCTCCAAAGGAATGACCCGCTTCCTCTTTCTGTCTATTTGGTCCTGCACCATGATGCTCATCGCGTTGCTGGCACCGGAGCCATAAGACGCCAGCAATATCCTTTCCCCAGGTTTTGCCTTATCCAAAACACCAGCCAGGCTGACGAAGGCTGAGCATGAACCCAGATCACCCAGTGCCGAGGCAATTTCTGGGGCCAGTTGGTCTGGCTTGACTTTCAAATCCCGGGCAGCTATACCTGGCAACCTGGCATCCGGTTGTGACAAAACTACACGGGTGAAATCCTCGCTTTTTCTTCCCAGCTTCCCCATAAGGCCCCTGCATGCTTCCGCAATGTGTTTCTGATACCCGTATTCTCGGTCAAATCTGTAGTCGAAGTAATCAGTCACAAAGCTGTCTTTTACAGCTCTCCATCTATCGGTGAACAGGGTAGAGTAAGTATGCACGCCCTCGATCTCGGCGATGGTGGCCGCAGTCCCGATGACGAAGGCTACCGCCGCAGCACCAAAACTAGCTTCACCAGCCGAGCCAGCCGTAGTAGCTCTATTCTCAGTGCCAATAACAATCCCACACTTGATCCTTTTGGCTTCAATGGCATCCAGACATCCTAGAAGTGCCATGGCCACTGAGTTAAGAGAGCCACAATAGTCTATCATAGTTGTTTCAGGACTCAGTTCCAGTGTTTCAGACAAGATAGGTGCAATGTATTGCTCAATATAGGGCGAAGAAGTAGTGCCAATATGTATGGCACCAACCTTCGCCGGGTCAACACCAGCATGCTTCATCGCCTTCTCACCGGCTTCAGCAGCCATGGTAATAATATCCTCATCTATTCCGCAAACTGACTTCTCCCCAGTGGCAAAGCTACCCCAAGGAATGGCGGCGTCTTGTTGCTTCAGCCTGTATCGAGGAACATAAACTCCATATCCGATAATACCAGCCATATTTGCCTCCTTTAACTAGATTACATGGAACGAGACAAGATGTTAACACCGGAAACACCAAACCCGGTGCCGCCTACATTGTGTTGCAACGCAATGCCCTTCTTAAGCTTTACCTGCCTCTCCCCTGCTTCCTCGCGCAGCTGCCAGAAACACTCGAAGATCTGCCCTAGGCCAGTGGCAGCTATTGGATGACCATGTGCCTTCAAGCCACCGCTGGGATTTATAGGCAGCTTGCCATCTCGATTGAAGACGCCCTCCTTAAGCAATCTGGCAGCCTCACCCTTGCGACAGAACCCGATGTCCTCAACATTCATTAGTTCAGTATTGGTGAAGCAGTCATGGACTTCAGCCAGGTCCACATCTTTTGGCTTCACCCCGGCCATCTCAAAGGCCCCCCTGGCTGCCCTAACTGTAGAAAGCATTTCGATAAAGTTGTGCTTGTCCCACAAATTGGAGTGATCCATGCCAAGATTGCTCCCCAGGACATAAACTGGCTTATCGGTATATTTCTTAGCTAGGTCGGCACGGCAAACTATGGCACAAGCAGCACCATCAGTCTGAGGGCAGCAGTCGAGTAAACGCAACGGCCAACAAACGACAGGGCTACTGGCCACACGCTCCATAGTGACTTCAAATCGATAGTGAGCATAGGGGCAAAGTGTTCCATTATGGTGATTTTTGATGGCCACCCTGGCATAGTCCTCCATGGTATACCCCAGCTCATACATTTGCCTGGTAGCATAAAGTGCCTGTATTACCGGTCCCCCCATTCCCAACATCCAAGAGGGGTGTAACCCTAATATTGCCCCGCCACCCCCTCCGGCGGCAATGAGAGACTCTACACCAGGCTTGTCCCTCATCTTCTCCACACCCAGTGCTAGAACCACATCATAAACGCCGGAAGCAACCCCAAGGCAGGCATTCCTAAAGGTATCGCTCCCGGTAGGGCAACCATTCTCCACCCTGGTTATGGGGATCTCCCGGTTCCCTATCATGGTCGACAGCGCTGTTCCAGCCAGAGCGCCTTGACCAATCATGCCTCCCCCGCTCCACTGCCCAAACCAGGCTGCTTTAATCTCCTTGGGGTCGATCCCTTTGTCAACGCTTTTCAGACAGTTTAGATATGCCTCCTGGGCCATGTCCTCCAGGCTCTTTTCAAAAAGTTCCCCAAAGGGAATCATCCCAGCTCCTATGATAGCAACCTTACCTCTCATCTTAGCCCTCCTCTACCAATCGAAATTTATGGCCGTATACATTTAACCCTCTATCAGTTATTGCTTTCCTGAGCACCATTTCAACCTTGGCCCCTATCTTGACCTGCTCGGGATTAGAGACTTCAGTCAGTACCCCTTGATATCTCCCACCCCCTTCTAAGTCCACGATTACATTGGCGATCGGTGGCTCCAAATTTGGCGGTGGTGTCCAGTTAATGCAGTAAGTATGCACCGTCCCTTCCCTGCCGAGCTTGTATTTCTCCACGCTAGTGCTTCCACATTGAGGACAGATCTTTCTGCTCGGATAGGTAATATGGCCGCAATCCTTACATTTCATCCCCAGCAGCCGATATACCTCGGGGTTAAGCCTCCAGAACAGGGGCGATGCTGGCGCTGGTTGTACCATTAGAGCACCTCCTTTCTTAAATTTCGTGATTAAGTCTACCTTATGGTCTGGCTGACTGTCAAATT
>CAZNKW010000014.1:0-12784 GCA_964573655.1 uncultured Dehalococcoidia bacterium | reverse complement strand
ACGATAGTGAAGGGTCTCAGATTCTTCCCCCGATAAATCGGGGTCAGAATGACAAATTGGGATTGTTGAACGCCTCTCTTGGCCATATCGTTGATATTGGCTTTCTCTTCTGCTATATTCAAGGGAAGTCGTAGTTATTGAGGATGCTTTCGATTTACTAAAGGAGTAGTGGTGAGGGTTTCCAAACGCGTCAAAGGACTGCCACCCTATCTCTTTGTGCAGATCTCAGAAAAGATTGCTCAGAAGGAGGCCAAGGGGGAGGATGTAATTAGCTTTGCTATCGGCGACCCTGACATCCCCACCCCAGACCATATTATCCAGCGGCTCTGCCAGGCAGCCAGAGATCCGGCTAACCATAGGTACCCCGAGACTATAGGGCTGCCTCAGTTTCGCCAGGCCATTGCCAGGTGGTATGAGCGCCGTTTTGGTGTAGTCCTCGATCCTGATAAGGAAGTGCTGCCTCTCATTGGTTCAAAGGAGGGCATTGGGCACATTGCCTTATGCTTTATTGACCCTGGTGACATCGCTCTGGTGCCTGACCCTGCCTACCCGGTCTATTCCGTGAGCACCATGTTTGCTGGCGGTGAATCTTACTTCATGCCTTTAACTGAGGCCAACGATTTCCTGCCTGACCTGGAACGGATACCAGCAAAGGTAGCCCGCCGCGCCAAGCTCTTGTGGTTGAATTATCCCAACAACCCTACCGCAGCCACTGCTGAGCTTGATTTCTTCCAAAAGGTGGTTGACTTTGCCATGAGGTATGACCTTGTCGTTTGCCATGATGCCCCATATACTGAAGTGGCTTTTGATGGCTATCGAGCGGTTAGTTTCATGCAGGTGCCCCAGGCCAGAGAGGTGGGTGTGGAGTTTCACTCCCTATCCAAGAGCTACAATATGACGGGATGGCGAGTGGGGATGGTGGTCGGCAACGCCCAGATGGTAGACGCCTTAATGAGGATCAAATCAAACCTGGATTCGGGGATTCCCCAGGCTATCCAGTATGCAGCTATCGAAGCACTGCAAGGGACTCAGGAGTGCATCGAGGAGCATAATGTGATCTACCAGCGGCGGCGTGACCAGATGGTGAAGGTTCTCCGGGAGATAGGTCTCCAGGTAAGACCCCCCAAAGCCAGCCTTTATCTGTGGGCCAGAATCCCTCAAGGCTACACTTCGTTGGAATTTGCTACCCGGCTATTAGATGAGGCAGGGGTAGTAGTCACCCCTGGCACGGGCTATGGCAGGTATGGTGAGGGCTACATTCGCCTCTCCCTTACTGCCCCGGATGATAAAATTGAGCAGGGCCTGGCCCGTTTGTCTGCCTGGCATAGCAAGATGACATAAAAAGCAAGGATTGATGACATAATTTTGGTTAATTGACATAAATTATTGACATAAGGAGGCATCATCCCTAGAGAAATCTTTTCCACCCAAGAAGTTGCAGAGCGGGCTTTCCTAGTTGGAGTGGAGATAAAGGGCCATAGAGATAGGTGGTCAGTGGAAGACTCCCTAGCTGAGCTAGCCAATCTAGCTCGTACGGCTGATGCTGAGGTAGTGGGGGAGTTAACACAGCGGCTAGAAAGGCCATTGCCTACCTATATAGGTAGTGGCAAGCTGAAGGAGCTGGCAGCCCTCAGGTCTGAGACGGGTTACAGTGTAGTCATTTTCGATGATGAGCTTTCCCCGCACCAGCAGAGGAATTTGGAGGAGGCTCTCCAGGTTAAGGTTATTGACCGCACTGCTTTAATCCTAGACATCTTTGCCAGGAGTGCCCAAACTCGTGAAGGGCAATTGCAGGTGGAGCTAGCCCAAAACCAGTATCTGCTGCCTCGCCTTGTGGGACAATGGAGCCACCTCGAGCGCCTTGGCGGTGGCATAGGCACCAGGGGACCCGGGGAGTCACAGCTAGAAACAGATAGGCGTCTGGTAGAGCTAAGGATTCACCGCCTAAAAGAAGAAATTGAGGAGGTGCGAAGACACCGTGCCCTTTACCGAAAACAGCGTAAAAAGGGCGGCATCCCTATTGTATCCCTCGTCGGCTACACCAATGCCGGGAAAAGCACTCTGCTCAATACTCTAAGCAATGCCAATGTATTGGTGGAGGATAAGCTCTTTACCACTCTTGACCCGGTAACCCGCCGCATTACCTTGCCTAACCAGCAACCTATACTGCTCACTGACACTGTGGGCTTCATTCATAAGCTGCCTCCCATGGTGGTGGCTGCCTTCAGAGCCACCCTGGAGGAATTGGGCGAAGCAGATTTGATTCTCCACCTGGTGGATATCACGCATAAGAATGCGGCTGAGCAGTGTCAGACGGTGGAGGATATATTAATTGAGCTTAATCTTAATGATAAACCAAGACTTACCCTTCTTAATAAAATAGACCTATTGGGAGGCGATGGTTTAGAAGATGGTCAGCTCGCCGCACAACTTCAGCTCGAAGAGTCTTGTCGACAGATGGATAGTCAGGGGATGTTATTCATTTCGGCTGCCAGGGGACAGGGTCTGCCGGAGCTCCTGGAGCGAATTTCGGCTAGTTTGGTTATGTCAAGGGCTTGACAAAGGGGTCTGGAAGGGGTATTGTCGCAAAAGTGTTGTTATGCGACCCAAATTGTCATTCTGAGGGAGCAAAGAGACCGAAGAATCTCGCTCAGGGGCAGGGTGACAGTTTAAACAGCTCTAGTCTAGGCTTGGGGATGACTAGGAATCTTTTGAGTAAGCTTGAGGTGGGATGAACATGACTGTGGATGAAGCTATTGACCAGTTCCTGGAACATCTGGAGATTGAAAAGGGTTGTGCACCTCTTACCATCCAGGTCTATCAGCACTACTTGAAGCGCTTTTCTGAATGGCTGGGGGAGACTTTCCCCCAAACAAGACTGGAAGATATAGACCTGGAGCTTGTTCGGCAATATAGGTTGTATTTGGCACGACTAACTGCTCCCAGTGGCTCGCCCCTCAAAAAGGTCACCCAGGGTTACCACATCATTGCTCTGAGAGCGTTTCTGCGCTATCTCATAGTGCAGCGCAATATTTCTACCTTATCACCGGAAAAAATAGAGCTTCCTAAAGGTATTTCTAGAACGGTTACCTTTTTGAACTCGGAGCAGGTAGAGAGACTGGTGAATAGTCCAGATACATCAAAGGTGGTGGGGCTGAGAGATCGGGCTATTCTGGAGACCCTATTCAGCACGGGTCTGAGAGTGTCGGAGCTAGTGCGCATAAATCGAGATCAGATAGACCTGGAGCGCCAGGAGTTTGGTGTAGTTGGTAAAGGCAGCAAGCCACGGGTAGTATTCCTGTCGGATGCTGCAGCAGGGTGGATTAGGCGTTACTTGGAGTCGCGTGAGGACTATTTCAAGCCCTTGTTCATTCGATATGCTGGCCAGCAAGACTCAACCAAAGGTGGTGAGAAGATGCGACTGACTCCCAGGTCGGTGGAGCGGGTTGTGGCGAGGTATGCCAGAATGTGCGGCTTGCCAGTAAAGACAACTCCTCACACCCTGAGGCATTCCTTTGCCACAGACCTGTTGATTGCTGGGGCTGATATTCGCTCCGTTCAAGAAATGCTGGGGCATGAAAGCATCAGGACAACACAAGTCTATACCCATGTTACCGATAGACAGCTAAAAGAGGTGCATCGAGCTTTTCATGGTAGAAGCAAAGAGGCCCAGCGGGAATAGAGAGCCTGTCGAGATTAAAAGCAGGTGGGTTAAGGTGGGGGAGGTCAATACTCATTATATGGTGGCTGGAGAAGGCTCCCCATTACTGTTGCTTCATGGTGGTGCCAATGACTGGAGCGATTGGAAGTCGAATGTTGGTCCCCTCTCCCAACATTACCGTGTTTACGCGCCAGATCTAGTGGGCTATGGTCTTAGCGACGGCCTAGAATCTGAATATACTATGGACTACTTTGTGAACTTTCTGGATGACTTCACCCAGGTCTTAGAGCTGAAACGGGCTAACCTAGCAGGCTTCTCTGTGGGAGGAGGCATCGCCTTAGGCTTTGCCCTCCGCTTTCCCAGCAGGGTGGAGAAGCTGGTCTTAGTAGATAGCACCGGACTGGGGAAAGATATTAATCCTTTAGGCAGATTCATTGGCACCTTAGGAACGGTGTTAGGGCGGCTTCGTGGCCAGAGGCCCCTTCCCCGTTTAAAGGGAACTGAGCGAGTCTTTTTTCTAGATAGGTTACCTGAGGTGCAGACACCAACCCTGATCGTTTGGGGTAAAAAGGATATTTACCTTCCTGTTGCCTATGCTTACCTGGCCCACAAACTGCTAGCCAATTCACAACTTTACGTCTTCCCACAAAGCGGACATGCCCCTCATAAGGAAAGGAGTGAGGAGTTCAACCGCCTGATTTTGGACTTCCTGGGAGAAAGAGTTCAGAGGCCTCTCGCATTATGTCAACTTAACTCTTGACAAGGCTTTCGTCTGAAGGTTAGATTATCCTGGGCGGGTGTAACTCAGCGGTAGAGTGCTTGCTTCCCAAGCAAGACGTCGGGAGTTCGAATCTCCTCGCCCGCTCCATCAACAAGAACGCCTCTTAGAAAACTGCCAGGAGTCTCCTGTTGGGGTAGGGGTAGGAGGGGAAAACCCTGCCTCTGCCAAAAAACCGCCTTATTTTGCGTCTCAAGAAGCGGTTTTAGGCCAAATATTCCACTATGTCATGGCGACCCCGATTTATCGGGGGAAGCAATCTCGGCGCAGGAGGGGGTGTGTCTCTTTGAGGTCAGGTGAGGCACCTGACACCCACAGTTGGGGTTTCCCACAGGGGCTTGCACTGTGGGAAAGCCTTTTCAGGCTTGATAAGAAAGCGGACTCCGATATAATCGGAGTCCCTACATCTCACCCTAGCCCTCTCCCTCGAAGAGAGAGGGCACAATCTCCTCTTATTTCTTATTCAAAACTGGCTAACCCCAAAGCTACAGGCATCTTGACAAGATCTCAAGAATGTATCAATATGTTGGCAATAAAATTGATAGGGAGGCGAAGCATGGCAGAGCTACGTGACGAACCAGACTTGCGTGAGAGAATGGAGAGGCTTCAGGAACAACTAAAAGGCCCCGCCGAGTGGCACAGGTCACCTGAGCCAGTGGCCAAAGTCGAGGAGCAGGTAAAGGACATTGTCGACTGGCATATGTTGGATGAGCGAGTGGTCAAACTTGAGGAGCAAGCCAAAGACACCGCCGAGTGGCAAAAGTTTGACAGGCGACTGGTGAGGGTAGAGGAGCGGCTAGACCATATTGTGGATTTACAGAGGAAGGAGATCTTCCAGAACACTTTGGCTATAGCCTTTGCCATTGCCCTCGGCATGACCGGTAGCGTCCTAGCTGTGCTGGCAATCTTGAAGGTTTTCTGAAGAAGCCGGGGGGTGAATCCCCACTGCTGCTCCAGTAGTATGCCCGAATGGAAAAAGCACTGGATTGCAGTGAATTGGCTAATTGCTGATAAACTATTGATAAATAATTACCAGGTTTTTGGAGTTCTACAGGACTGAAGTGACCAAAATATTTACCTTGGTTGGAGAGACCAACCTGCCGCCTTCTCAGGAAAAGATTCTGGAATTCCTTAAACTGCATCCCTATGAGGTCTTTGCTATTAAGGAAGTGAAAGAAGTAGCACAAACCTTGGGGATGAACAAGAGCAATGCTAGTTGGTGCTTCTGGGCCTTGGAGAAAAGACACCTCATCGGCAAGCGGAGGCTGGGCAGAAAGGTCTACTATGGCTCATTAGAGGCAATGGATCAGTTGGATAGGGAACTGAGGAAGAAAGGGCAGCCATAAAGGGCAAATTGATGCTAAGGAGGCAAGCACATGGGAGTAACGCTTCAAGGTAGGAACGGAGTGGTCACCGGTGCGGGGCGGGGAATTGGCAGGGAAATAGCCTTGGCGCTAGCCGCAGAGGGTGCCAAGCTGGTGGTTAATGACCCCGGTGTGAGCCGGGTGGGAACCGGGACTGATGTAGCACCTGCGGACGAGGTAGTGGTCGAAATCAGAAAGCACGGTGGGACGGCTGTGGCTAACTACGATTCAGTGACTGATTTCGCCTCTGCTGAGAGGATTGTCAAGAGTTGCGTTGATAACTTCGGTCGAATAGACATCCTAGTCAACTGCGCTGGCATTCTTCGGGATCGCATGATCTTCAATATGTCGGAAGAAGAGTGGGACATGGTACTCAGTGTCCACCTCAAGGGCACTTTTAACATGTGTCGTCATGCCTCTCGATGGATGAGGGAGCAGAGATACGGGCGAATAATAAATGTTGCCTCGGCTGCCTGGCTGGGCAGCACCGGACAATCCAACTATAGTGCTGCCAAAGGAGGGATAGTAAGCTTTACCCGCAGCATTGCCTTAGAATTGGGAAGATATGGCGTAACCTGCAACTGTATCGTCCCTATGGCAGCCACTCGGATGACCTTGAGTGACGATGTAAAGGCAAAATTTAAGATGCAGTTAGATTCGGGAGCTATTACTAAGGAGCGATATGAAGAGCTGGTAAATATGCCTGGCCCTGAGTTTGTGGCTCCCGCCGTAGTTTATCTGGCTACAGATGCAGCCGCCAATATAAATGGTTTAGTTGTTCGCAGTGCCGGTGGCACAGTAGGCGTATACTCTGAACCATCAATAGCAAAAATCATTCACAAAAACTACCGCAAAGAGGGCCTCTGGACAGTGGACGAACTAGCTGACCTGGTGCCCAAGATATTGCTTGTTGGTTATGTCAACCCAGCACCGCCCGAGGAAAAGGCAAAATAGAGAAAATCAGAGGACTCACCTCTGCCCATATCTATCGTAGAACACAATCTCGGAGAGTTCCTTTCTTGGTCTGGCCTCCGGCTCCTCGTCAGGGTAACCTAGCGGGGTCATTTCCACAAATACAATGCCCTGGGGCAGTTGGAGTATTTCGGCTGCCCTCTTAGCATCTACCCATCCCACATGGACTGTGCCCAGGCCCAAAGAGCAAGCCGCCAGAACCAGATTCTGCATGGCCAAGGCTACATCGAACATAAACCAGTCGCCTTTATCAGTGCATACCTCGCCTCGCTTGTAACCTGATTTTCCCAGCTCGGCACAGGCTGCTATGACTACTGGTGCTTCTCTGACAGCGGAGGTGGCTACATTGCCGGGGCTGAGGGCATCTGCCAACTCAGCCTTAACCACAGGGTCTCGCACCACTACAAACCTCCAGCACTGGCTGTTTCGCCAAGAGGGAGCCCAACGAGCAGCCTCCAGGACTACCTTGAGGTCCTCTTCCTTCACCGGGTCTGCTTTGTAGCGGCGAATGCTCTTTCTTGCTTGAATGGCTGATATTACTTCCATCATGCTCCTTTCTTTGAGCCTTTCTATTGCGTGTGTTTACTTGTCACCCTGAGGTCGCCTGAGGCGACCGAAGGGTCTCTAGATTCTTCCCCGATAAATCGGGGTCAGAATGACAATTAGGTTTGGTAAACGTCCTCTTCTGTTGTATGTATTGTCGGTTCTCCATAGTACAAATCACCTAGTAGGGCTCTATTCTCTTTTCTATTATTAACCTTGTGACTCGCCGGTGACCATGGTTATCAGGCTTCCGTCAAGGCGTCTTAGTATTAAGCTGCCATTGGGGTTTATTGATTCGGCGTAGCCCTCTTCTATCGTATCCCCGGATTTCACCCGCACCAACTTGCCCAGTGTTTCCACCCGAGCCAGCCACCTCTCATAGATCTTTCTCCCGCCCTGCAATTCTTGATAGATTTGCTCAAATTCCTCTAGTAGTGATGGTAGTATTTCCTCTGGAGATATTTCCCTTCCTGATTCAGTAGAGAGGCTGGTGGCTATAGCCGAGATTTCAGTAAAAGCCAAGGCATCAAATTTGGCATTTATGCCTATACCAAGAATGGTAGCTTTAAGCTCACCACCATCGAAGATGTTCTCCATCAAAATACCGCTTACTTTCTTGCCGTTAAGGAGAACATCATTGGGCCACTTAATCGTCGGCTTTAGCCCACTTACCTTTTCGATACTTTGGACAGTGGCTAGGCAGGCAGCCATATTGAGCTGAGGTAATTGGGGCAAGGTAGGACGAAGGATGATAGATAACGAAAGGCTACCACCCGGGGGTGACAGCCATTTCCGCCCCAACCTTCCCCTGCCGGCTGTCTGCTCGCCAGCAATAATAACAGTCCCCTCACCCATCCCTTCCTTGGCCATCCTCTTGGCCATATCCATGGTGGAGGGGAGGCTAGGGTAGTAGAGGATATTTCGCCCAATGAGACTGGTATTTAAGCCTTTGAGGATTGAAGCTGATGAAATATTAACTTCCTATTTTGGGATTACTAACAGTGCAAGCTTTGAAGAGATAGAGAAGCTCCTTACTTCCTCTCAAATTTCTTACATCTGCCAGCATCGGTATCAGGCGTTACCTTGGTGGCTCCGCACCTTTTGCCCAGGCACCTGAACCCTCCCCCTTTCGGATTGGGCACCAGTAGTTTGCACTCTCCGCAGGTTGGCATTTGAGTCCACCTCTCCTTCCTATCCTTGGATTTGTCCAGCAAAAGTCGGCTGAGAGGGTCTAAGACTAAGCTCAATTGATTCTAAAATCCCCCTCTTCACTTTGTCAACTTCTGACCACGGGAGTGTTTAGTGTCATTGCTTCCCCCGATAAATCGGGGTCGCAATGACGGTTTAAGTTAATTAAATGTTCTCTGCTGCTTCGCTGCTTCCATTTCCAAATACGATGTGAAGTTTGACACTATTTAAATAGATAAATTAGAATCCATAGGGAGTTTCATCGCTTCGAGAGGTGACAAAGTGGACTTTGCTTTTTCGAAGGAAGAAGAAGCCTTTCGCCAAGAGGTCCGGGATTTCCTGAATAAGGAAGTGACGCCTGAGGTTATAAGAGAGGCCGAGTCTGGGTTGGGGTGGGGCCCTCACACCTGGGAATTCATCCAAAAGCTAGGTAGGAAAAGATGGCTATGCCCCTCTTGGCCAAAAGAGTATGGAGGTCTGGGGCTTCCGCCGCTCTACCGCTTTATCATCCATGAGGAGCTAGATTATTCCGGAGCAGTGCCTGAAGCTCTAATGATAGGGGTAGGTATAGCAGGTCCTACTATTATGCTCTATGGCACGGAGGAACAGAAAAGGGAATATCTTCCCAGGCTCGCCAGAGGTGAGATTGAATTTGCCCTGGGCTATACTGAACCCGAGGCAGGTTCTGACCTGGCCAACCTGCGAATTCGGGCGGAAGAAGCTGATGATCACTATGTACTAAATGGGCAAAAGCTTTTTAATACCCGGTGCCACTACGCTCAATATCACTGGCTGGGGGCTCGAACCGACCCTCATGTGCCTAAACATAGGGGTATCTCTCTATTTATTGTTGACCTGAAGAGCCCAGGGATAACCATTCGCCCTTTGTGGACCCTGAGCGGCGTGAGGACGAACGAAGTTTTCTACGACAATGTTCTGGTTCCCAAGAAGAATCTGGTGGGTGAGAAGAATCGTGGATTTTACTACATGATGACCGCCCTTGAATTCGAGCGTGTCCTTTCCGTAGGAGGGCTAAGGAGGGTTTTTGAGGAGGTAGTAGGTTATGTCAAGGAGAGGCCTGCCTTAAACAATGATACACTCATCCGACAGCAGATAGCCGAGCTAGGGACAGAGATTGAGGTAGCGAAATTATTTGTCTATCGACTAGCTTGGCTGCAGACCAAGCGCATCGTGGCGAACTACGAAGCTGCGGCATTGAAACTTTTTGCCAGTGAGCTATGGCAGAGGCTGTCAAATTCAGCCATGGAGATACTAGGTCTTCATGGACAGCTTCAAAGGAACTCCAAGTGGGCGCCTCTTAATGGCAGGATAGAGCGCCTCTCCCGGGAAAGCATCTTTTATACCTTTGCCGGAGGAACCTCAGAGGTGATGAGAAACATTATTGCTACCAGAGGTCTAGGACTTCCCAGATAGGTTCTGGGGCTTTTTGACTACCTCATTACAAAATGGTCAGTAGTTTTTTTGGAAGAAAAAAGGAAAAAAAGCCTGTCCCCAGGCTACGGCCACCGGAGGCGGACTTTACTGCCGAACCTGTCTCTGGCATGGCACCGCTCAGTGTCCAGTTCACTGATCAGTCTAAAGGTGAGATTATTGGTTGGGCTTGGGACTTCGGTGATGGCGTCACGAGTGTAGAGCAGCATCCGAATCATACCTATGCTAAGACGGGAACCTATACTGTCTCTCTTACCGTGTCTAATGCTGCCGGCAGCAATACTACGAGTAAGGTTAACCTTGTTACCATATACCCTATAATAGAGGAATGGTATCCTGAGGATGTTCTCCCTTATGACATCCTTACATTAGATATTTCCACTCTGCTAGAACTTACCGATAATGGCAAAGTTGTGCTGGGGGAGGAATTTAAGGAGCATACTGGTTTGCGCAGCTATCTGGCTGAAGAAGCTACTAAGCTGAGTGGAGATGTTTGGGAGGTAAGAAAGCAGGTCCTGCAGACGCTAATGGATAGATCGAAGGAAATTGAATCGCACTTCAATGCTCTCAAGTCAAAACTCAACTCTGATGGACATGCTATGAAAGCCAAGGAGTTGCGGTTGATAGAGGTAGATGAAAAAGTTCCCCTTGTAGAACAGTATTTGCAGGAGCTGAGAACAGCACTGAACGATGGTTTGGATGCCATAAGGTTTAGGGATGAAGATAGCCTCACTCAGCTCAATGCACGGCTCTGGATGGAATTCCAACTTTTCACACTGCCACTGCTGACCGAGGATTACAATTACTGGCCTTACCCTGCCACTGTCCGTTGGCGGAAAGCATGGTTGAATTTACATTGCGATCATGATGGCACATTCTCCGTCTCAACGACTTCTGAACCAACCTACCAGCATTATCAGACAAGGGTGATGGAAATATGCCCCATCTGTAAACGTATTGTTTCAATAGGGAGCAGGCTAGAGGTATCGCCCTACTGCACTAAATTGTTCCAGGCTGAAAAAAACAAAGTCAATTTTGCCTATGTCTACGCCTACGAGTGCGACGACCGGGCGACTGGGGGTTATACCGGCGCCACTCATATTGTTCTCATTTACCCCACTGAAAAAGAATTGGAAGAGACAAGGGAATATTACTCCTCTGAGCAGAATTATCAAGAAACGGGAATCCTCTTCGGCGGACAAAAAGCAGGTATGAAACTAGACAGCCATGTTGAATACCTTTCACTAAAATACAAAGACAACGCCCTTTGTTTAAGCCTCAGTTGGTGATACTCAGGTTATTGATGAGTTCGGCTGGACAGAATACCCCGCAATTCCTTTGAAAGGCTAGTCACCCTCAAGCTCGCTAAGAAGGGCTATCCAGACACTATCCTCATCCCTCTGGACACAGATTGGTGGAACGCCTCCCCTGGAACAGACCAAGAAGGGCTTCTCAAAGCTGAGAAACAGCATAATGCTATCTTGGATGAAGTCCACAAAGGCTTCATTCTCACTCATTAGCTGAGTAACATTCTCGCTGGTCATCACTTTACCACTTGGCATGATTGGCTCTCCTCTACATTTTATGACCTTTTCTCACCAAGCTCAACAACTGGAGGGATAAACTTTGGTATAAGATGCCACCTTTCCCACCTTCCACATAGCCTTCGTTCTGATGAACCGTTAGGCTCATCAAGTTGACCCTATTTACTCGCTTTGCATTAACCAAATTAGCCTTACGCAACGTCAAGCAACGTGAATAAAATAGGATAGCAAGCAGAAGGTCACCCCCCTTCTAGCTAGATGAGGGAGATGGGAAGCATAATTTCCACCTCCTTCTTCTTTTTTTGCCTTTGAAGACATCCTTCAAGAGCGAAGCCCGGCGGATTTGGAGAGGGCATTTCTTAGCACTGGCCTCGACGTAGTTCACCAGGAGCAGCTAGTCATGGTCTGTGAAACTTAGCAGGAGGCTGTTGAAGAGGTCTCTCTTTTGCACGTGAGGCGCATGGCCATAGCCTGGTAAGATCTCCAGACGTGCCTCAGGTATCAGTTCCTTAGCCCTAAGTGCACCGCTAAGGGGGAAGTAGGGATCATGGCGGCTCCACACAATGAGGGTGGGCACCTTGAGGCCTGGCAGTTCCTCAAGGCATAACCAGTCCTTATCCTGGCCGTCCTTCTTCAGCAACCTGGGGTGGGGTTGTGGACGCCTTAGAACCTTAGCCACTCCCCAAATTGCGCTGATGAGGAAGCTTCCCCAGCGGGCCAGCCTGCTGAATCCTAGTGTATCTACGAGAACCAATCTGCGAACCATTTCCGGGTGACGAAGGGCAATCTCCAAACATACTCTTCCCCCAACGGAATGTCCCACCAGAACATGGGGACCCCTACCCAGCGTTTGGATAAATCCCAGGGTAAATTCCACGAGGTCTGACAAATAGTAGCCGCTGTTATCCTCGCCATCTGGTCCGTAGCCTATCAGGTCCGGAGCGTAGAGGCAGCGGCAGGAGGAGAGGGCGGCTATGGTCCCGAGCCAGTCCCGAGAGTCGCTGGCGATGCCATGGAGCAAGACCACCGAGGGTCCTCTCCCCGCCTTTAGGTAACGCGCCTGATGGCTATTCACTTTGAGCTTTAGACTTTGGATAGCGCCTTCAGTCTGCAGGTCAGTGGAGATCTGGTAACGATTGGTGATATCGGCTCTGGCAATTGGCTTCACTTTCATCATTTACCATGTCTACTTTGACACATTTCCCCCGCATTAGGAAGAGATTATGTTCTAGAACATTGTTATATTATCGCTTTCCAGGGCTGCATTAGGGACAATCATTAA
>CAZNKW010000013.1:0-13951 GCA_964573655.1 uncultured Dehalococcoidia bacterium | reverse complement strand
GGGTGCTTTGCGCCCCTCCCCCCTCAGGCTGAATCTCAAATACAGTCCTGGTGTAATAATCTAAACCCCGCACCAAATAAGCATTTACCTCATAGGGTATTTCAAGGTGTCCAAGGTACTCTTTAAGGGCATCGAAGTGGCTCCTACACTCGTGGCAAAGATGCTCCAAGATTTGAGGGGCTCCCTTAGCAATTTCCTGACAAGAAGGCTTCTTGCAGTCTAACAAGCGTAAGGGGTTTCGCCATAACCTAGCCTTACAATCTCGGCATAAGGATTGGCTAAAACCTGTGTAATATTGCTTAAGGCTTTGCAAATACTCTGGTCGGCAATTTCGGCACCCAATGCTATTAAGCTGAAGGATCAACCTCTTTAGCCCCAGTGAAGCATAGAGATGCCATGCCATATCAATAACCTCTGCATCCAAGGCTGGGTCTGCATCGCCGATAGCTTCGAAGCCGAATTGTTGATGCTGCCGGTATCTTCCCGCCTGAGGTCTCTCATATCGAAAGATGGGGCCAAAATAATAAAGCCTTACCGGCTGGGGCAGATTGTGCATCCCATGCTCGATATAGGCCCGACAGATGGGCGCCGTGCCCTCAGGGCGCAGGGTCATTTTCATGCCACTGTGGTCCTCAAAGGTGTACATTTGCTTCTCTACAATGTCAGTCCCCTCACCGACGCTATGGTAAAAAAGCCCCGTCTGCTCAAAGACAGGGGTATCGATACGCTGATATCCGTAGAGCTGGCAAATTTGGCATGCCTTTTCCTCCACAAATCTCCAGTAAGCCTGGTCCTGGGGCAGGATGTCTGCGGTGCCTCTTGGTGCCTTATACAACTGAAATCTCCTTGCTAGCAAGCATAACTTTGCGGATTTAGTAAGTCAAGCTTAGCTCGAAGTTGTTTAATAAGGCTACCCGTCATTAAACACCCTCTTAGCTCCAGTATTGATGTTAATCCCTTCTTTTGCTATCCTTATCATGCTATGAAGCCCGCTAAATATGACGGGGGCTGATTAAAAATGTAATTGCCTGATAAATCAGGCAATTACAAAATTTAGGAAGCCAAATGGACTTAGAGCTTTCGGAAGACCAAAAAATGCTCAGAGCAACAGCCCGAGACTTTTTGGCCAAGGAGTGCCCTAAACAATTTGTTCGGGAAATGGAACAGGATGAAAAGGGTTATTCACCCCAGCTGTGGCTTAAGATGGCGCAACTGGGATGGCTGGGGCTACCCTTCCCTGAGAGATACGGAGGTGGAGGCGGAAGCTTCCTTGATCTGGTAATCCTACTCGAGGAGATGGGTCGCGCCTGCTTGCCTGGTCCCTTTCTTTCCAGTGTAGTTCTCAGTGGCTTGCCAATTTTAGCCGCAGGTAGCGAGGAACAAAAGCAGCAGTTCCTGCCAGCGATAGCCCGAGGGAAGATCTTTACCCTCGCCTTAACGGAAGCCGATGGCAGCTATGAAGCTGCCTCAATCAAAACCAGGGCCGCCCCTGATAAAGACGATTATGTTATTGGGGGGACAAAGCTTTTCGTTCCAGATGCTCATATTGCTGACTACCTGCTTTGCCTGACTAGGACTAAGGAAGGCTCGTCTGGGGCTGAAGGGCTGAGCCTTTTCATCGTAGATGCCAAAAACCCAGGTATCAGCTACACTCCACTTATCACTATTGCCAGCGATAAGCAGTGCGAGGTAGTGTTTGGTAAGGCTAGAGTGCCCGTAACAGATATATTAGGTGATCTGGATCAAGGGTGGGAGGTAGTAGAGAAGACTTTGCAATATGCCGCCATAGCTAAGTGTGCTGAAATGGTAGGGGCAGCCCAGCAGGTCCTGGAAATGAGTGTAGACTATGCCAAGCAGAGGGTGCAGTTCGATCGCCCTATAGGTAGTTTCCAGGCTATTCAGCACCACTGTGCCAATATGCTGATCGATATTGATGGCATGAGATACCTCGCCTACCAGGCAGCCTGGTTACTCAGCGAAGGACTTCCCGCAGCTAAAGAGGTAGCTATGGCTAAGGCATGGGTTAGTCAAGCTATCAGGCGAGTTACTGCTTTGGGACATCAAATCCACAGTGGCGTAGGCTATACCATGGATCATGACCTACAGCTCTACTTCAGGCGAGGTAAAGCAGCTGAGGTCCTCTTTGGTGATGCCAACTTCCACCGCGAGCTGATAGCCAACCAATTGGGTCTTTAGATGGCAAAGGAGTGTATCTTTTGCAATATCGTAGCTGGCAAGGTGCCAGCTACCATCCTCCATCAGGATGACCAAGTCATTGCTTTCCGGGACATCAGTCCCCAGGCACCCACCCACCTCCTGGTGATACCTAAAGAGCACATAACTTCTCTGGTTGAACTTAGTGCCGAGCAAAAGGGAATCTTGGCCCATTTGGTTTCTGTAGCTAAGGAATTAGCCCAAAAAGAGGGGGTAGCTGAAAAGGGATTTCGCTTGGTAATGAATTGCGGGCGGGAAGGGGGGCAGGTAGTGCCTCACCTCCACCTCCATCTCCTCGGTGGTCGGCAATTATCAGGAATTATGGGTTGAAAAGGCTTCCATGAACTTCACAGACAAACTTCTTCAAGCAATGCAAAGAAATAATAGCCTCCTTTGCCTCGGGCTTGACCCCGACCCTCAGTTGATGCCACAGGTAGGCGTCTTCAAGTTCAACAAGGCGATCATCGACGCTACCTCAGATATAGTATGCGCCTATAAACCAAACCTTGCCTTTTACGAGGCTTTAGGCATCAAGGGTCTTACTGCACTGCAAAAGACCATAAACTACATACCCGACCATATTCCTATCATCGGGGATGCCAAACGCAGTGACATCGGACATACCGCTCGGGCTTATGCCAAAGCCCTATTTGAAACCCTTGGCTTTGATGCGGCTACGGTAAACCCCTATTTAGGCTATGACTCTATAGAACCCTTTATCAGCTATTTAGATAAGGCGATATTCATTCTTTGTCGCACCTCAAATCCTGGAGCCCTCGATTTCCAAGCTGTGTCTTCCTGGTCAGGAAAGGCAAGAGATGAGCAGCAGCCTCTATTTAAGTTGGTAGCCCAAAAGGCTAAAGAGTGGAATAAAAACAATAACATAGGTTTAGTAGTCGGAGCCACCTATCCCCAAGAATTGAAAGAGCTAAGGCAGCTCTGCCCCGAGATGACGTTACTCATACCAGGCATCGGGGCACAAGGAGGAGACCTGGCTTCGGCAGTCCACTACGGGGTGGATGCTAAGGGGGAGAAGGCGATTTTCAGCAGCTCCAGGCAAATCCTCTATGCCTCAAAAGGGAGTGATTTTGCCCAGGCAGCTCAACAAGCTGCCGAGGAGCTGCGCTGCCAGATCAATTTTCTACTATCTGGTCATTAACCAAGTAAAATATAGTTGCCCCGGTATATCGGGGAGCGGTTTTGCCTGATAAATCAGGCAACTACAAAAATTTTAGGAAGGCGCCTGAAAACTGCAATTGAGATGCATAGCATGTTTCGAGAACCTCAACTCAAATTCTTCTCCCTTGAAGGAAGAGGCTGGGTGAGGGTGAAATCCACCCCCCTCCCTCTAACTCCCTCCCGCTAGGGGAGGGAAAATTGGGAAGAAAATGCTATCAAAAAGCCTTCACCCAAACGGCAATTTTTGGAAGCCCATCGCTAAATTGGGGGGCGGTAGTATTGGAATTTAAACTGGGCGATATATTACAATTAAAGAAACCGCACCCTTGCGGTAGCTATGACTGGGAGGTAGTCAGGGTAGGGTCTGATATCGGTATCCAGTGCCTGAAGTGCCATCGCAAGGTGCTGCTGGAACGTGGGGTTTTGGAGCAGCGACTCAAGGGAATTCAAAATGAAAAAACCAAGAGCGTTTAGTGTCATTGCGAGGACCCCGACTCATCGGGGGACAAAGCAATCTCAGAACAACTAGGAGATTGTTTTGTTTCGAATGGCAATTTGAGTTGCAATGGTCTAAAAACCAAAATCGAAAATTTTGCATTCTGCATTTTAAATTTTGAAATGAAAGGAGGTGATTAACGTGGCAGAAGAGAAGGAAATCGGCAGCGTGAGCGATTTCTTTGCCCGACCAGTAGTGGCAGGCATCGAGTTGACTGCCAACCTTAAGGTTGGTGACAAGATCCACATCAAGGGGCATACCACTGACCTTGAGCTTGTGGTTAGCTCGATGCAGATTCAAAACAAGGATGTAAAAGAGGGCAAACCAGGGGATGCTATAGGGGTCAAGGTCCCCGACAGAGTGAGGCGCGGAGATAAGGTTTATAAGGTCACCGAGTAGGAGTAAAGTAGTAGTGCGAGGCTTTAGCCTCGCCAACAAGACATCCTTGGAAGGTCAGGCTACTCCCCCAGACCCTTGATCAGGTTTGCCATCTCAATACCATGCATGGCAGCCCGAAAGCCCATGTTGCCTTCTTTTGTTCCTGCCCTCTCAATAGCTTGTTCCAGGGTATCAGCGGTGATTACGCCAAAGATGACGGGAATGCCTGTCTCCAACCCCACTTTGGCAATGCCCTTACTCACCTCAGCCGCGATATATTCGAAATGAGGTGTCCCCCCGCGAAGGACAGCGCCAAGGCAGATAATGGCATCATACTTCCCCGATTGTGCTATCTTCTTGGCGACGAGGGGTATCTCGAAGGCACCTGGTGTCCAAGCGATCTCGATGTCCTCCTCCTTAACGCCATGGCGAAGCAAGGCATCCTGAGCTCCTTCAAGTAGCCTGGTAGAGATAAAGTCATTGAAGCGGGAGACAACTAGCATAAACCTTAAACCTTCCCCTAGCAGCGCACCTTCATAATGCTTCTTCATCATCTCCTCCTATTCTTTATTAGCCCCCAAATGGTGCCCCAACTTTTTGCCCTTGGTCTCCAGATAAGAGGCATTATAGGGGGTTGGTGGAGCCACAATGGGCACGGTCTCTACTACCTCAAGGCCATGTCCCTCCAAGCCGACCACCTTTTTGGGATTATTGGTAAGTAAGCGAATATGATGCAAACCGAGGTCAACTAGAATCTGAGCCCCAATGCCATAGTCACGTAGGTCGGCAGCAAAGCCCAAAAGCTTATTGGCTTCTACAGTATCCATCCCCTGGTCTTGGAGAGCGTAAGCACGGAGCTTATTATGAAGCCCGATGCCCCGACCTTCCTGTCGCATGTAGAGGAATACCCCCCTCCCCTCAGCAGCAATACTTCGCATAGCCATGGCAATTTGTTCCCCACAATCACAACGGAGACTAGTAAAGACATCACCAGTAAGACATTCACTATGCACTCGTACCAGCACTGGCTCTTCACCAGAGATATCGCCTCTGACTAAGGCTACATGCTCATCAGGGTCAATGGTGCTCTTGTAAGCAATGGCCATAAACTCACCATACTTAGTAGGTAGCTTGGCTTCAGCTACACGATGCACCAATTTCTCGTGGCGGCGGCGATAGGTAATGAGGTCAGCCACGCTTACTATCTTAATGTCATGTTTAGCTGCCATCTTCTCCAGTTGAGGCAGACGTGCCATAGTGCCATCCTCATTCATAATCTCGCAAATGATCCCGGCAGGATATAGACCAGCTAACCTGGCTAAATCAACAATCGCCTCCGTATGCCCAGCCCGCACCAAGACACCCCCCTCCCTAGCCCTTATAGGAAACATGTGCCCGGGACGGGCTAAATCCTCCGGCCTGGTGGCCGGATCAAGCACTGCCTTTACTGTGGCTGCCCGGTCATAGGCAGAGATACCAGTGGTTACCCCGTGTTTTGCCTCAATAGATACAGTAAAAGCAGTGGAAAACCTGGAGGTGTTATCGTGAACCATCATCGGGATTCTTAACTCTTCCAGCCTCTCACCCATAATGGGCAGACAAATTAGTCCCTTTGCCTCCTTGGCCATAAAGTTGATTGCCTCAGGGGTAACCTTCTCTGCCGCCATAGCCAGGTCGCCCTCGTTCTCCCGACTTTCATCATCAACAATGATGACCATCTTGCCGGCTCTAATATCCTCAATTGCTTCTGGAATTGTAGCTAGTCCCAATATGAACCCCTCTTAGCTTAGGTTAAAAAGCCATGCTCAACTAGAAAGTCAAGGGTAATGCTACCACGCCTCTCTTTAACTTTCTCCAAATATTTAGCCATGATGTCTACCTCTAGATTGACTAGATCCCCAGGGCGCTTACTGCCTAAAATGGTATGTTCCAAAGTATAAGTAACCAGGGAAACACTAAAGGAAGTCGTGTCACAGCTAATCACCGTAAGGCTTACGCCATCAACAGCAATAAATCCCTTTTCCACCACATAGCGCATTATCTCCTGGGGGGCAGTATATCTGGCAATAAGAGCTCTCTCTTCAGGTACCAAGGAAAGGACTCTCCCTGTAGCGTCTACATGCCCTTGCACCAAGTGTCCCCCTAATCGTCCCCCTATCATCAGAGGTCGTTCCAGATTTACCTCAGATCCCGGGCGCAATAGCCCTAGATTGGTGCGCCGCAGAGTCTCAGGCATAATATCCACCGAGAAAGAGTTAGCATCGAGGGCACTGATTGTCAGGCAAGCCCCATTAATAGCCAGACTGTCCCCAAGCTTCATCCCCTGGAGCACCTTGGTAGCCGAAACCGTAATCTGCCCTGGACGCACTGACTTTACTATGCCTACCTCTTCAATAATACCAGTAAACATTATCCTTTCCTTACATATCCACTGATCAACACGTCATCGCCAAGCTTCTCCACCTTAACTCGACTTAGGCTCATGGCCTGGGCTACCTTTTCCACCCCTTTGCCCCCAACAGAACTCTTTGCCTCCCCTCCCCCAATAATAATAGGAGCGATAAAGACAAGCAACTTATCCACCAAATCTTGTTCAAAGAGCGAGCCAAAGAGCGTAGCCCCACCCTCCACTAAAAGGCTGGTAACTTCCCTTCTACCTAAAACCCTCAACAACTCTACCAAGTTTACCCGTCTATCTTTTGAAGGTAACCTCAGTACCTCGGCACCAGCCTGAGTAAGAGCCCTTGCCTTGGCTGGCTCCATCTCCCTGGCTACTGCTATTAGGGTTTTCCCCGGCATGTGGAGTACCCGAGCAGTTGCTGGAGTGCGACCTTTACTGTCCACTATTATGCGTAAAGGTTGCTCCTCTGCCCTCCCACCTTCTTTGCCAGCCCTGGCGGTGAGCTGTGGGTCATCAGCAATAACAGTATTCACCCCCACCATAATAGCATCCACCTGGTGACGCAGACAGTGGACATACCTCCGTGATTCTTCGCCACTGATCCACCTGGAGTCCCCAGTTTTGGTAGCAATCTTTCCATCCAGGCTCATAGCAAATTTAGCCAGGACGAAGGGCACGCCACTGGCTATAAACTTAATATAGGATTCGTTAATCCCCCGAGCTTCCTCCTCATGCTCACCAAGGAATGTCCTTATCCCTGCTGCCTCCAGCTCCGCTTTTCCTCGACCACAAACTAACGGATTGGGGTCAATCATAGACAGGTGAACTTCAGCAATGCCAGCAGCAATGATAGCCTGGGTGCAAGGAGAGGTACGACCATAGTGGCAACAAGGCTCGAGGGTAACATACATCGTGGCTCCCCTGGCCTTCCCCTCTGTTTGCTGTAAAGCTACTACCTCAGCATGGTGGGAGCCCGGTGGCTGAGTATATCCTTCTCCCACCACCACCCCATCCTTAACTATTACGGCCCCCACCGCTGGGTTGGGGCTAGCATGACCCAGGGCAAGCTTGGCTAAAGAAAGAGCCTGCTGCATGTAGTCCATAAGACTAGAACCCCAAAGTTACAGCATCAATTATTCGGGTAAGACCTTAAAAGACGCTTCAGCTTTGTCGCCATTCTATCATCTGGCAGATGAAAGTGCAAACAAAAGAGAGCAAGAGCATTGAAAAACGTAGGGACGGGTCTTTAGACCCATATAAATGCGTGGACTCCGATTATATCGGAGTCCCTACAGGATAATTCGTTTTTCAACAATTTTGGAGAGCCTTATCCAAGCTCTCCAAAACAAAAGAAGCGACTAGCCTAAGTTTTTCAGCTTCTTCTCCTTCCGCCAGTTGGCAATGGTCACACCTCCCAATACCACTACTACCCCCAAAAAGCTATATTCCAGCGGACGTAGCCAACCGGCTTCCTCCCTGGCTAGTTCCTCTCCCCCAGATGGCAGACCAGGCTCTTCCTCTTCAGCCGGTCCCTCTTCCTCAGACGACGAATAAAAGTCTTTCCAAGCATCTAGAGTGAAGGGAGGAAACAATCCAAACAATGAAGCACTGTCCCGCTGTTCGCCCTTCTCCGGCCCTGACGTAGAAGACGATGCTCCCCCTTCATTCACTAAGGACGGAGTTACGTCAAAGACGTTGAACAGGTCACCGGCAAATAGCACCACCAAAAAAACTGCCGCTACAGAAGTAGCAGCGCGTAATGCCCAGGCAGCCGTGCGGCGGGGTACTGGCTTAACTTCAGCAATGGCAAAGGAGCGGGAAGGCGATACCCGGGGCATTCGATGCAATAATCCCACTACTGCCCGAAGCGAGTCAAGCTCCTCCTGGCATCTCTGACAGGCCTCGAGGTGATGCTCTACCTCCCTCAGCTCCTTAAGGCTGAGGCGCTGGTCAATATAGGCAGAGAGCATCCCCCTTGTCTTGGCACACTCGTCTTTCACAAATCTCCTGAGTAGTAACCAACCCATTATTCCACCTCTCACTTATTAAGACGAAATTTATGGGGGAAAAGTTCCCTCTCTACTAAATAGTCCCGCAGTTGAGCCCTCCCTCGACTGAGCCGTGACCTCACTGTTCCCAAGGAGCAGTCCATGACTTGAGATATCTCCTCATAGCTTAACCCCTGGATATCGGAAAGAATAACTGCTAACCGCTGCTCCGAAGGGAGGCTAGCCAAGCCCTTCTGGATTTGCTCACCTATCTCCCGGCGCAGGACGTAATCCTCAGGGGACTCGCTGGAGGGCAATCCCTCTGGCTCAAGCAGCATCGCCTCCAACGAAGTAAACGAACGACGCTTGAGTTTGCGAAGGTGGTCACGGCAAACATTAGCCGTGATGCGCAACAACCAGGCTTTGAAGTTGCCTCCCCTAAAGCTACCAATACTTCTCCAGGCAGACAAAAAAGCATCTTGAGTAGCGTCTTCGGCTGCATGAGAATCACCTAACATTCGCAAAGCAAGGTTATACGCCATCCTCTGATAGATCTCCACCAGCTTATTGAAGCTGCCGAGGTCACCCTCCTTACTGCCTCGGATAAGCTCGTCCTCATCCACTTTCATCCTCTTAAAAGTGAAATTGTTGAGTAATAAACATCGGTAGGGGTGCACGTCTTTGTCCACCCAAGGCTGGGAACGACACAGAATTCGTTCCCTACAATTGTTAAACAACCTTTTAAAAGCTAGGCTAGAACAATAGAGATAAATAGATTATAATCTATTTAGAGCTGAGGGAATATAGAAAGTTGAAAACCACTCTCCGCCAAATCATAGTAACAGCATTCATATTGCTGATCGTCTTCACTGGGGTACAATTCACCCTACAGAGCTTCAAGGTGGAAGGGGCAAGCATGGAGCCCAGCTTCTTCCAGGATCAATATGTGCTAGTGGACAAGCTAACATATCACTTCCGCTCTCCGCAAAGAGGGGACGTCATCGTGTTCCATAACCCCCGATCACCGAGTCAACTCTACATCAAAAGAATAATCGGCTTGCCCGAGGAACAGATAGAGATTCGGGAAGGCAGGATTTATATAGATGGGAAGGAATTGGAAGAGACCTCTGATTTCCCTCAAATTCCCTACTCAGACAATTGTTCGGTAACAGTCCCCCCAGACCACTACTTCGTTCTTGGCGATAACCGCAACCATAGCAGCGACTCCCGCTCTTTGGGACCGATTCCCGCAGAGAATATCATAGGCAAGGTATGGCTATGCTATTGGCCACCATCAGAGTGGGGACTGTCACCTGAATACTCGGCAGCCCTAGAATAAGAGAGGGGAGGGTGGTGGGTTCCGTTTCACTCACCCACCCTACGTCTACTTTTTCACCCCACCCTGAGATTGCCACGGTCGCCTGCGGCGACCTCGCAATGACATGGAGGACTAGCAAAGAGCACTCTGATCCCCATCGCTGATTCAGGGTATTACCGTGAGTGAGTCTTGGTGGTAGACGAGGGGTTAACTAAAGGAGGCTTTCTATTAGCTGCTATCAAACCTCCATGCTCAATTATTACACCCAAGGATTGTCCTTTTGTGCAGCTGGAGTCCCTTTAGTAAAACCCAACAGAGGGAGAACTTAGTCTCTTTAGATTTCCTTATTCAGAGTAGCCAGAAACTCAGCATTGTTTGGAGTCTTTGCCAGGCGTTCCAGAACCAGTTGGGTCGCCTCTGTAGGGTTAGTTGAATCGGCTGAAATCATGCCCGCCATGCGCCTTAACAACCATACCTGCTTTAAGGTAAATTCATCTAGGAGCAGCTCCTCACGCCTGGTGCTGCTGCGCTGGATATCAATAGCCGGGAAGATACGCCGTTCTGCCAGCCGGCGATCAAGATGTAGCTCCATATTGCCGGTACCCTTAAACTCCTCATAAATCACCTCATCCATGCGGCTACCGGTGTCAATAAGGCAGGTAGCCACAATGGTAAGGCTACCCCCCTCTTCAATATTTCTTGCCGCACCAAAGAAATGTTTGGGGTGGTATAAAGCCACCGGATCAACGCCACCCGAGAGGGTTCTTCCACTAGAGGGGGCACCTAAATTGTAGGCCCTGGTGAGCCGCGTGATACCATCGAGAAGGATGACCACGTCCTTTTTTGCCTCGACCAAGCGCTTGGCTCGCTCCAGGGCCAACTCAGCAACATGGGTTTGGTTCTCCACCATTTCATCGAAGGTAGCGGCGATCACCTCACCCTTAACGGAACGCTTCATATCAGTAACCTCTTCCGGCCGCTCACCAATGAGACAGACCATGATATGGACGTCATCATAGTTGGCACTAATGGCATTAGCAATTTGCTTCAGGAGCACTGTCTTCCCTGCCTTGGGAGGAGAAACAATCAGCCCCCGCTGTCCCCTACCAATAGGGACGATGAGGTTTATCAGCCGGGTAGAAAGGTTACCGGAGGTAGTCTCCAGATTGAGTAGCTTATTAGGGAAGATAGGGGTCAAGGAATCGAACATAGGGCGATTCCTAGCTAAATCAGGGTCTAGACTATTGACCAACTCCACTCTCAGCAAGCTTTGATATCGCTCTCCCTCCTTAGGGGGTCTGGCTTGACCCAATATGTCATCACCAGTGCGCAGGCTAAAGCGGCGAATCTGGGATGATGAAACATAAACATCATTCGCTCCTGGTAGCAGGCTGTCCCGCCTCAAAAAACCATAACCCTCCGAGGTAACCTCCAGCATGCCATTAGCAAGAACATTCCCTTCCTTTTCCGCCTGGACCTGGAGCAGAGAGAAGATAAGTTCCTGCTTCTTCAGCGTGCTGTAACCGGAGACGCCCAAATCTTTGGCCATCTCCATTAGGTCTTCCTTTCTCATAGTTTCTAAGTCGGCGAAATTCATTTCTTCTCTCCTCAACCTTTACTTGAAACTCGCTGCCAATCTTCCAGGAAGCGAGCAATGCCAATAGTAGTCAGGGGATGATGGACCATTTGCATCAAGACACTGTAAGGAACAGTGGCAATATGTGCCCCGGCCTTGGCGGCAGCAACACAGTGTAAGGGATGGCGGATGCTGGCAGCAATTACCTGAGTTGGCAGGTTATAACGATCAAAAAGCCTTACCATCTCAGCCACTAATTCCATTCCATCCTGTCCTATCTCATCCAACCTACCCACGAAGGGACTGACATAGGTAGCCCCTGCCAGTGCCCCTAAAAGGGCCTGATTAAGCGAGAAACAAAGGGTAAAATTCACCCTGATCCCCTCTTTAGATAAAACGGAGATCGCCTCTAAACCTGGAGCAGTGCTAGGAATCTTGATCACCACATGAGGTGACCAAGAGGAAATCTCCTTGGCCTCCTCAATTATGGAGGGTGCTTCTTGGCTCAGCACCTCAGCAGAAACAGGACCATTAACTAGAGAACAGATTTCCACAATAGCCGATTTATAATCAGTCCACCCTGCCTTAGAAATCAAGCTAGGGTTAGTAGTAATTCCACTGATGACACCTAGTTTCAATGCCTGGCGGATTTGGTCAGCGTCGGCTGTATCGAGGAAAAGCCTCATCCGTCTCCCCTTCTATTCTCCTGACGCAAGGGTAAAGGGTGTTGCGCCCCCTCTCGCAGGGTTTGTTTTGCCGCCCTAATGAATTCACCAAAAAGTGGGTGAGGACGATTAGGGCGTGATTTAAATTCAGGATGAAACTGGGTAGCCAACATCCAGGGGTGATCCCTCAGCTCTACTATCTCTACTAATCTACCATCAGGGGAGAGCCCACTGGCGATTAACCCCGCCTCTTCTAAAGTATAGCGGAAATCATTATTAAACTCAAATCGATGGCGATGCCGCTCATAAACCACCGGCTGATGGTAAGCAGCGGCAGCGCGGGTGCCCTCAACTAAATAGCAGGGATAAGTGCCCAACCTCATAGTCCCCCCCTTCTCCCTCACCTCTCGTTGTTCCGGTAGAAGGTCAATGACTGGATAGGGGGTCTGAGGGTAAAACTCGGTAGAGTTAGGCTCATTGGAGTCAAACACATAGCGAGCATAATCTATCACCATAACCTGCATCCCCAGGCACAAGCCCAAGTAAGGCACCTCATGCTCTCGAGCATATCTTGCTGCCTTAGCCATGCCTTCTATACCCCGATAGCCGA
This sequence comes from uncultured Dehalococcoidia bacterium, assembly GCA_964573655.1. Lineage (GTDB taxonomy): Bacteria > Chloroflexota > Dehalococcoidia > UBA2247 > RBG-13-53-26 > CAYWDP01. The sequence goes on along the minus strand of CAZNKW010000013.1, from coordinate 1,126 downwards.
AACCACCAGGCACTACAATACCTTGAGCACTTTGAAGTAACTTATCAATATTCTCCTCGTCCTTTTCCAAATCCTCCGACTGAACCCAAAAGAGGCTTACCTCGCGATCGTACCAGGTAGCAGCATGACGAAGTGCCTCCCGCACCGAAATATAGGCATCCCGTAGCTCGACATACTTCCCCACCAGAGCAATAGGCAGGGGTTCTTTGGGGGACTTTATTCTTTCCACCAAAGCACGCCACTCGCTCAAGTCCCCCTGCCCTGACGGTAATCTCAGCATCTCCACCATCAGGTCACCCAAGCCAGCTTCCTCAAGAACAAGGGGGACCTCGTAGATTGTGGATACAGTCAGCAAAGGAATTACCGCCCTCTTCTCCACGCTGCAAAAGAGGGAAACCTTCTCCTTTATCCCCTCAGAGACAGGGTGGTCACTGCGACAAACGATAATATCAGGCTGAATACCAATGCGCCGCAGCTCATTAACGCTATGCTGAGTAGGCTTGGTCTTTAACTCTCCGGTGGAGGAGATATAAGGTAGCAAAGTCACATGAACATAGAGCACATTATCCCGCCCTACCTCGCTGCGCATCTGACGGATGGCTTCGAGGAAAGGGAGCCCTTCAATATCACCTACCGTTCCACCCACCTCTACAATCACTATGGAAGCCCCGGTTAGCTCACCCACCTCCTGAATCCGCCTCTTTATTTCGTTGGTAACATGAGGCACCACTTGGATGGTGCCACCGAGAAAATCACCCCGCCTTTCCCTAGCAATGACCGAGCTATAAATCTGCCCTGTAGTAACGCTAGAAGCAGTAGTCAGCTCAATATCAGTAAAACGTTCATAATGACCTAAGTCGAGGTCGGTTTCAGCACCATCTTGGGTAACGAAGACCTCACCATGTTGGTAGGGAGACATAGTCCCTGGGTCAACATTAAGATAGGGGTCTAACTTCTGGATGGAGACAGAGATATTGCGACTCTTAAGTATCCTACCGATAGAAGCGGCAGTAACCCCCTTCCCCACCGAACTAACCACCCCGCCGGTAATGAATATATATTTTGCCATCCTCTCCTAAGGTGGAAACAGCAAGCGAGGAAAGCTAAATCTATACAAAGTATATCA
>CAZNKW010000012.1:5967-14086 GCA_964573655.1 uncultured Dehalococcoidia bacterium | reverse complement strand
ATCAGTCATAGAAGCCAGAGACCTGTCGGAAGCCTGGTTTCTATGTTTGCGGAGTGTCCTCACAGAAGGGTATGAGTACCAGGTAGAGCGAGGGAGTTTTGAGGGACAGCGGAGAAAGGAACTTGACCTGGCTGTGGTTCAAATTCGACAGCCGGGTATTCGACCGCTGGTGCCTGACGTACCACAAGGCGTTCCACCGCCGACGACTATGGAATATGTCGAGTCCTATCTACCGTATCTGATGACTTCCTGCAAAGAAGAAACTGAGCAGTACACCTACGGAGAGGACCTTGAACCACAGATTCCGGAGATTATCCGAATGTATAAAGAGGGTGGCCACAATACCAATCAGGCATACATGGCAGTAGGTAGCCGGGAATCTATCTATCTGGGGGATCCACAGTGCCTGAGAGGCATACACACCAGAATCCGCTATGGTCGGTTCCACTTTGTGGTTTACTTCAGGTCCTGGGACCTCTGGGGAGGTTTTCCCTCTAATCTGGCCGCACTACAGCTTATGAAAGAATATATGGCGGAGGAGATTGGAGTGCCGGACGGCGAGTTGATTTGCCTCAGTAGTGGTCTGCATCTATACGAGCACACCTGGGAATGGGCCAAGCTCGTGGCACGTCTGGACTAGAAGGCCACCTTCGTTTCCCATCCGCCTTATATCTATGAAAGGGTCTGGGATAGAAGCCTTGGCTACGTTAGATAATGGGCAATGTTCCCCAGCTCGCAGATTGGTGGCGCCATGGCCATTATGGTATTCTACATAACAGGAGTTCAAATTTGCCCGAGATCAGAGACGTGGTAATACGCAAAGATGAGTTGGTTCTGGACTTGTGGCGCGTGGGCGCCATCAAGTTTGGCAGTTTCACTCTAAAGTCAAGAGTTACCTCGCCTTTCTACATCGACCTCAGAGTACTGGTGGCATATCCTAGGCTGCTTAAGAGCACTGCCCGAGCAATGTCGAACATAATAAAAACCCTTAAGTTCGACCGAATTGCGGGTATCCCGTATGCTGGATTGCCTCTGGCTGTCCTAATCTCACAAGAGTTAAATGTTCCCCTTGTCTATCCTCGCAAAGAAGCAAAGGACTACGGGAGTGTTCGGCGTATTGAGGGAATCTATTCTGCGGGCGAGACTATAGTGGTAGTGGACGATGTCATCACTGATGGGCAGAGTAAGATGGAAGCCATAGAACCGCTGGAAGAGGCAGGCTTGATGGTGAAGGACATAGTTGTCCTCATTGATAGAGAGCAAGGCGGAGTAAGCCGAATGGCTGAGAAAGGGTACCACTTAACCAGTGTTACCACCATGAGCGAAGTGCTGACTATCCTGAAAACGCAAGGGGCTATTTCTGATACGGAGTTTCAAGAAAGTTTGGATCACATTCAGAAAGTGCAATTCTGACCGGTGTTGATGGCTGTCGGTGGGTTATCTACAGGAGCTTACCCAATTGTAACCGCAGTAGCCTTATCCATGTAACCTTCTGGCCACTAACATGTTGAATACAGAGTTAGTGTTGCCAAATAATGGTCGATAGTATATACTGTGGCTGAATTTTTAGTTGGGAGGTGGCTTGTGGAGCATTTCGCTTTCCCTAAATGCCAAAAGTGTAAAGAGGGTGATCTGGTGCCCTTGTCTGATTTTGGTAGCCAAGGGGCGGCTATCCATTATAAGGCATGGGTATGCACCAATCCGAACTGTGGTTTCAACTTAAAGATAAGGAACGGAGACGTCTATATAAACGAGCCTATTATCAGTGGCTCAGTACATAGTCCCCGAGGACGCTGAATCGAGATAAACATAGGAACGTAAATTCTGTAAATTCTCCAGATACGGAATGTAAGGAATCCTGCCTGAATTATGCCTCGCTTCAGGTCGAAGTGGGGGCTCAGCCTCGGGTGGGTAGGTGATCCAAAACACGTGTCCGTTCGGCGGGCTTATCTTGGCTATGCCACTGCTGAGACCGTTCAACCACATCCAATTATCATTCTGACCTCGATTTATCGGGGGAAGAATCTCAGAGATTCTTCGTCGTCCACATTCATTTGGACTCCTCAGAATGACATTACTAAACACCCTCACTCCTGGGGTTTGGCTTAGCCAACAAAACGTGGTAGCATTGATGGTGCGCTAATAGGAGGAACAACGCAGGTAGATCGTGAAGTGAGCTCTAAGAAGGTCACCATGTTTGGGGGCAAAGGGGGCGTAGGTAAGACAACTTGTGCCGCAGCCACCGCCCTGCACTATGCCTCTATGGGTGAAGAGACCATTGTTATCTCCACTGACTTCACGCCCTCTCTGGGGGATATCTTTGAGTTTGAGTGCTCAGGTAAGCCGGCAAAGGTCATGGAAGGGCTTTACGTGGCTGAGATCGGTTATGAGGAAGTGAAGGAACTCTGGGATAAGAAATTTGGTTCTGAGGTGTATGAGATTTTTTCCACCTTTGTCGATATCGGCTACGAGGAGTTTGTCGATTTTGTGGTCACTATCCTGCCTGGGATCAGAGATGAATTTATGGTCGATTACATTAAGGAACTGGCGGAGTCGGAAAGATTCGAGAGGATAGTATGGGATACTGCTCCTGCAGGTCAAACCCTGGGACTGCTGCGGATGCCGTCTCTGGTCAATCAGCATCTGAACCTTGCGCCCAGAATCTATTCCGCTTTGAAAACGACGCGGAAGCGGAGGCAGTCTGTCCTGGGGGTGATAAAGGGCTGGGAAGAGCTTTCCAACAAGGACATAGCATTTCTTAAGAATGGAGTGGCGTTCAATCTGGTCACTATAGCGGAGGGGCTATCCGTGCGGCAGCTTGATAACATGATCACCGAGTTTCGTGACCATAGCTTCGATATCGACCGCATAATCATCAACCAGGTTGTAGAGGAGCCAGATTCCGAGTTTCTCCATAGCAAAGCGAGGATGCAACAGGACTATATCCTGGAGGTAGAGAGCAGGTATGGGATCAACGTCACCAGACTGCCCCTTTTCCCTCATGAGATAAAGGGGATGGGGAGACTGAAGGAAGTCCAAAGGATATTATTTGGCGATGAAGGAAAGCCTGGATTGGAGAGTCTGAGGGAGTTAGGGCCTTTCTGCTAAATCACGCCTTTGTTAATCTAGTCAACAGCAACTACCTCTTTAATCTCAGGGACGTCTTCTTTTATTTGCTCTTCGAGTAATACCATAATTGTCTCCAGCGGCATACCAGTAGCGCAGGCAGATGGAATCACCCTTATCTTCACCACACCTTCTGTAACGTCTACCAGTTCAACAATGTTCACACCTAACGCTGGTCTTATCTTGTTTATAGCCCTTTCCACTTTCTCATGCATCATTTCACACCTTTCCTTTTTAAATCTCGTCTCCAAGAGAGTAAGTGCACCTCGGTTGTGCTCTTGTTCTCTATTCTAGTCCTTACATGCAAGAAGGAATTGTCTCCTTCGGGCTCTCAGGCTCAGAGAGGGCTTCTAATCTTAGCCTTTTCACCTTTTGGCGACAGCGGCGGCCAAGGGAGCCACAATAAGCCAGATCGCTACGGTGACGAGCATTGCCATAGGGTACCCTATGGTCTTCAGTTCGAGATCTGGAGCGATAATGCCCCAGAAAATCATGGTAAGCCAGGCGCTGAGGAAAAAGAAAGCACCAGCAGCAGGAATAGCAGGAAAGCCCATGACACACCTCCTGGAAAAGGTTCTATATGGTAACCGAGATTCCCCCGGTTTAACCTGCAATGAGGCCACCCTGCCTCTCCCCAGACTGGGTTAATTACAGTTTCTCCCTCGGTTGCCAGGTTCTGTGTAGCGACTATATTACCTTGCTCACGGCTTGTCAACCCCTTTTCAATTTGGGCATTTTGGAAGCTTTCCAGATTCTTGTAGTTGCCTGATTTATCAGGCTCGATCGCCCCATAAATTGGGCAACTACATTCTTAAACACGCCTCCCGGGTGGCGCTTGCAGACAGGGTCAGGTTGTGATACAATCGGCTATCGTCCCAGGGGCGGTGAAGGGCCTACCCGAACCTCAAGGTAGGAAATATTACTATCACATCCCACGAGGACGTTAGATTATCTTGGCGAACATAGGATGTGAGTTTGCAGGCCCAGCTAAATCAGCTTAAGGGCAGAGTTGCTGATTTCCTTTTTCCACCCCATTGCCTTGGTTGTGGTAGGGAAGGTGATTTTCTCTGTATCCCTTGTTGCCGCGCCCTTCCCCGCCTCCTCCCTCCCCTATGTCCTAAGTGTAGCAGGCCCTTAATTCAAGAAGACCGTTGTCCCATTTGCCAGAGGTGGAGATTGGAGATCAACGGTATTCGCTCTCCTTTTCTTTTCCAAGGTGTGGTGCGCCAAGCTATTCATCAACTTAAATACAACAACTTCAAGGCTCTTGCCTCTCCCCTGGCCCAATTGCTGGCTGAGTATGTAGAAACTAGACCTTTGCCCGTGGAGGTTATAGTACCTGTTCCCCTTCATCCCCGCCGGCTGCGGGAGAGAGGTTATAATCAGTCAGCTCTTCTAGCCCGGGAGCTGGGGAGGCTGGTCAGCCTCCCGGTAGTAGAGGACTCACTTTTTAGGCTTAGGGATACCCCAGCTCAAGTTAGAGCTCCCAATGCTGAGATACGACGGAGCAATGTGGTAGGGGTCTTTGCCTGCCGCAACGAAAAGTTAAAAGGTAAGCAAGTCATCCTTATTGACGATGTATGCACTACAGGGGCTACTTTAGATTCCTGTGCTATCGCCCTAAATAGAGCTGGCGCTAGCTCAGTTTGGGGTTTAGCCCTAGCGAGGGAAGTATGAAAGAGCTGCCAAAGAAAGATGGGGAGATTGCATCGCTAATCCGGAGGGAGGAGGAGCGCCAGTCACGCAAGCTAGTGCTCATTGCCGCTGAGAATTACGCTAGTCAAGCAGTACTGGAAGCGCAGGGCTCTGTCCTGACCAATAAATATGCTGAAGGTTATCCAGGGCATCGTTATTATGGGGGTTGTCAAGAAATAGACGAAGTAGAGAAGGTAGCCATCCAGAGAGCAAGGCAGCTTTTCGGTGCTGAGCATGCCAATGTCCAGTCTCACAGTGGAACTCAGGCTAATGTGGCAGCTTATCTGGCTCTCCTCAATCACGGGGATACGGTAATAGCTATGAGTCTAGCCCATGGAGGACACCTCAGCCATGGGAGCGCAGTCAGTTTCTCCGGGAAGTGGTATCGATTTATCCATTATGGGGTAGATAAGGAAACAGAGAGACTTGATTATGAGCAGATAGAGCGCCTGGCCAAGGAGCACCGACCGAAGCTGATTGTGGCTGGAGCTAGTGCCTATCCTAGGATTATCGACTTTGAGAGGTTCCACCATATCGCTGAAGAGGTGGGGGCGCAACTTCTGGTGGATATGGCGCATCTGGCTGGTCTGGTAGCTGCTGGATTACACCCCTCCCCGGTGCCCTGGGCAGAGGTGATTACCTCTTCTACTCACAAGACCTTGCGCGGACCTCGGGGAGGCTTTATTTTATCTAAGCAAGAGTTTGCCAGACGCTTGGATGCTGCTGTCTTTCCCGGTACGCAAGGCGGTCCTCTGATGCATGTTATCGCGGCTAAGGCAGTAGCTTTTTATGAGGCAATGCAGCCTGATTTTATCAGCTATCAGCGAAAAGTGGTGGAAAATGCCAGGGTTCTAGCTAGTGAGTTGGAGAAGCTGGGTTTTCGCCTTATTACCGGGGGGACAGATAACCACCTTGTTCTGGTCGACCTTCGTGGGACGGGGATAACAGGGAAGTTAGCCGAGGAGGCTCTCGATAGTGTAGGCATCTCCACGAACCGGAATAGTATTCCCTTTGACCCACTTCCAGCGCAAATTACTAGCGGGCTCAGGCTGGGGACACCAGCAGTGACTACTAGGGGACTTGGTCCGCAGGAAATGAGGCAAATCGCTTCGCTAATCCACAAAGTGCTGGCTAACCTTGAGGATGAAAAGGTAAAAGATGAGGTCTCTCAGCAGGTGAAGGAAATCTCTCGTCGCTTCCCGCTCTTTTCAGGTTGTTGATTCAGGCATTTCTATGCTATAGTATTCGGGAAAAGGTGTTTTGTGACTACTAGAGGGAGTAACAGGGTGCGTGATTATGAATTGACAGTAGTCTTCAGCCCTGAGATTGCTGAGGAGGATATCGCTACTGAAATCGAAAAAGTGAACCAGTTTATTACCCAAAAAGGGGGGATCGTCACTGAGGTGAATCAGTGGGGAAGGAGGAAGCTGGCTTATCCGATAAGACACTTTAAGGAGGGGAATTATGCGTTGACTCAATTCAAGCTTCAGCCTAAGCTAACAGTGGAGCTGGAAAAGAACTTGCGAAGCTCGGAGGAGATCTTGAGGTACTTATTGGTAAGATTAGAGGAGTAAAAGGGAGGAGAGATGGCGAATTTGAACAAGGTGCTGATTATTGGCAACGTGGGGACTGATCCCGAGATGCGCTTCACCCCTAATGGGAACCCGGTGACCACCTTTCGTATTGCTACCAGTCGAATTTTTACCAATGCCGAAGGGGAAAGGAAACAGGAAACGGAGTGGTTTACGGTGGTTACCTGGAATAAACTGGCAGAGAGCTGCAATCAGTACTTAACTAAAGGCAGACGGGCTTATGTGGAGGGCAGGCTGCGCACACGTGCCTGGGAGGGACAGGATGGGCAGAAGAGGAGTCGAGTAGAGATTGTGGCAGATCGAGTCCTTTTCCTCGATAGGCAGGCGGTGGCTCCACTTCCGGTTCCGGAGGAGGCTGGAGTTGCTGGAGTTAGTGAGGTGGAAGCAGAGGATCTTCCTTTCTAAATAAGGGTGGGCAAGGTGATAAAGAACAAAAAGACACAGGTTAAGAAGCAAGTTAAGCCAAAGTATCTTCCTAGGCGGAGGGTGTGCGTTTTTTGTGCTGAAAAAGTGGGTATGAGCTATAAAGATCCCACTTTGCTACGCCGTTATATTTCAGATCGGGGTAAAATTGGACCGCGACGTAGGACCGGTAATTGCGCTAAGCATCAGCGAGCTTTAGCCCAAGCGATTAAGAGGGCTCGCCATTTGGCTCTATTACCTTATACTTCAGAGCATATCCACGAAATGGGGAGTGCTGGTCTACGAGGGTAACCCCTCCTTATCTGCATCCATTTAATTTATTCCCTTGGACAGCAGGGTTCTCGGCTTTGACAGGGGTAAGATTTGAGCAAGAAGCTAAAGGTTGAAGGCTCGACTCGGAGAGTAGAGCCTAAGCGCAGGCCTTCTAGGTGGGAAAGGGAGAAGAAAAGGCGACGCATCCTTGAGATTATCATCTTGGTAGTTATTGTTGGTGTGGTGGCTGCGGGCATCATAGTTGCTTATGGTCAATATATCAAACCTTGGCACCAGCCTATAGTGAAGGTAAATGATAGGGTGTTTGATATGAACTACTTTGTAAAGATGCTTCGCCTATGGGGGGGAGGACAGGACCCTGTTCAATCAGCTCAATCAGTGGTTGAAGTAATACCATACCATGAACTAATGAGGCAAGCAGCAGAAGAGTTTGGCATCCCCGAGGTTAGTGACGACGAGATAGAGGAGCAAACCAAGAGCTATTTGAGCTTCGATCCCAACAACAAGGAAAGTGAGGAGGATTTTAATCAGCGAGTTGAGGAGGGACTGAAAGCAAATGGTCTATCTAGGGCAGACTTTGAGGAGATGTTTATAAAGCCAATGCTGCTCGAAAAGAAGTTGCGAGAGTATATGGGATACCAGAAATATCCTCAGGCCGGGACACCTCAGCATGTCCAGGTTCAAGCCCTGCTTCTAGGAACTGAGGAAGAAGCCTGGGAGGCCAGAGAGAGGTGGGATGGCTATTGGCTAATAAGGATCCTTGGCGAGAGGGGAGAGGGTAACGGGAAAGAGAGGCACGTCGAGGCGATACTACTGGGTAGTGAAGAAAAGGCGGAAGAGGTAGCTGATGAGTTCAATGGCCAGAATTTTGCTCAGCTGGCCAAGGAATATTCACTGCACACTGCCTCAAGAGAAAAGGGCGGTGATTTGGGCTGGCTAAGTGTGAAGGACGTGGAATCGCGGTTTGGAGCAGATGCCCTCGAGCTTGCCATCAATGAGCTAAGTGAGCC
>CAZNKW010000012.1:0-5867 GCA_964573655.1 uncultured Dehalococcoidia bacterium | reverse complement strand
GACAAGATACTCTGGGCTTTAGAGCATATCTAGGCGACAGGGAGCAAGGGTGAAGGAAAGGAAAAGCATCGGCATCGGGCTAATGGGGCTGGGGGTGGTAGGAGGAGGAGTAGCTAAAGCCCTTTTGGAGAAGGATAAAGCTATAGCTGAGGAGACAGGTTGCCCCTTAATATTGAGGAAGGTCTTGGTGCGTAATCTTTCCAAGCCACGCTCGGTGGAGGTGGACCCTCGTCTTCTCACTGTTGACCCCCAGGGGATCTTGGCTGACCCAGAAATAAATATTGTCATTGAAGTTATCGGCGGTGAGCACCCCGCTTTGGGATACATCAAGCAAGCCCTCCTTAATGGCAAGTATGTAGTTACGGCTAACAAAGAGGTGATAGCCAAGCATGGCTCACAGCTTTTAGAGATAGCTCAAGAAAGGGGGGTGGACATACTTTATGAAGCCAGTGTAGGTGGAGGCATCCCTTTGCTCCTCCCTCTCAAGCAGGGCTTGCTGGCTAATGAAATCTCAGCCATTTACGCTATCATTAATGGAACCACTAATTATATTCTTACCAGGATGTCTAACGAAGGGATGAGCTTCCCTGTCGCCCTGAAGCAAGCTCAGGAGCTAGGTTATGCTGAGGCTGATGCTAGCAATGATATTGAGGGGATAGATGCTGCCTATAAACTGGCTATCTTAGCTACGGTTGCTTTTCATACTGTGGTTCGCCCTGAGGATGTTTACTGCCAAGGTATTGCTCGCCTTAGTGAGCATGACTTCCGTTATGCCAAGGAGCTGGGTTACGAGATAAAGCTCTTGGCTATTGCCAAAAAGGGGGACGGCTCTATTGAAGCGAGAGTACATCCTGCCTTTATCCCTGAGGATTTCTTGTTGGCTAAGGTAGGCGGTGTTTACAATGCTGTCCAGATAGAAGGTGACCTGGTAGGTAAGGTGCTTTTTTACGGGGAGGGGGCTGGTGCCCTGCCCACCTCCAGTGCCATTGTGGCTGATGTCATTGCTGCGGCAAAGGGTATTATACAGAGAAAAGAACTAGGAACAAGGAAGTGGGCACAAGGTGGTGGGGATTTGTTCCTCGTTCCGAGGTCCTCCTTCCCTGTCAAAGCCATCAAGCCGACTTCAGAACTGGAGACCCGCTACTACCTTCGGATGAGTGTGGCTGACCGCCCCGGGGTTCTTGCCCAGATAGCCAAGGTTTTGGGCGATCGTTCCATTAGTATTTCCTCAGTCATCCAAAAGGAAGCTGATGTGGCCACTAAAACGGCTGAGATAGTCATCATGACCCATCCCGCTCGGGAGCAATTCATGCAGCAGGCTTTAAAGGAGATGGAGAAGCTCCCAGTGGTTAAGGAAATATGCAATTTCATTAGAGTTGAAGGATAGGTGGTGGTGAAATGACATCTTGGATTGCTGGGCTGATTGTTACTGGCGAACTGGCATGCGACGGCTGTGGTAAGGTTATGAGACACCCTGAGAGATATGGCTATATTTGTGAGGAGGGTGAACCCCCATTACGCCTGTGTGAGAACTGTTCACGAGACAGGGGATACCTCAAGCGGAAAAGGGATGAGAAGGGGCGTGAGATGGAGACCTTCCTGTAAGGGGAAGCAAGACAATGGGTGTGGGGGTCTTAGCTAAATATAGCCGTTTCCTCCCTATTACTCCCGCTACCCCCAGAATCACCTTGGGCGAGGGAGATACCCCCTTGCTTAGGTCGCAATCCTTAGAGAAAGAGACAGGGTGTGGGGAGCTATATTTTAAGCTTGAGGGATGTAACCCTACTGGCTCTTTTAAAGATCGAGGCATGGTAGTGGCAGTGGCTAAGGCTTTGGAGGCAAAGAGTTCGGCCATTATCTGTGCCTCTACTGGGAATACCAGTGCCTCGGCGGCAGCCTATGGGGCACTGTGTCGGCTCAGTACTATCATTGTTGTCCCTCAGGGGAATATTGCCCTGGGTAAACTAGCTCAGGCAGTGGTCTATGGAGCAAAGATAATCGCCATTAACGGCAACTTTGACCAAGCCCTGGAGATAGTGCGTGGCTTAGTGGAGAAGCATCCCATCACCTTGGTCAATTCAATTAACCCTCATCGTATTGAGGGGCAAAAGACCGCTGCCTTCGAAATTGTGGACAGCTTGGGCGAGGCTCCTGACTACCTGTTTATCCCTGTAGGTAATGCCGGCAATATCACTGCCTACTGGAAGGGATTTGTAGAGTACCAAAAAGCGGGGAGAGCCAAACGAACCCCGAAGATGATGGGGTTTGAGGCAGAGGGGGCAGCCCCTATTGTCAAAGGTCAGAGGATTGCTGAACCGAAGACTATTGCCACAGCGATACGCATTGGCAATCCAGCTAGTTGGAAAGGAGCTGTGGCTGCTCGGGACGAGTCTGGGGGTGTCATCGACTCGGTGAGCGATGAAGAGATTCTGGCAGCTTATCAGCTCTTAGCTACCAAAGAGGGCATCTTTGGTGAGCCAGCCTCAGCAGCTTCTTTGGCTGGTCTGATTAAACAGGCTGAGCACCAAGATTTCTCTGGGAAAAGGGTGGTGTGTGTGGTGACTGGTAGCGGGCTAAAAGACCCGGACACCGCCATGAAGAGGGCTCCCTCCTTCATGGAACTTCCTGCCGAGCTTGGTGCGGTAGAGAAAGCCCTCGGCTGGGGCTAGGGAGTCAAGACCAGTTGGGTGACTGTTTAAAATGTAGTGGGTCTTTAGGCTTGCTTAAGGGCCCCGACAAGTCGGGGCCCTACAAAAATTTAAGGAATGAGGCTCAATGGCTAAAATAAGCCTTGAAGGTGCTGGTCGGTTTTCTTACCAATACCCCCGATTGGTAGTTATAGTTACCTCTCATGCCAAAGGGAAGGACAATGCTATGACGGCGGCATGGCATTCTCCTATTTCTATTAAGCCCCCTCTTTATGGAATAGCTATTAGCCCTCGCCGGTCTACTTATGAGCTTATCCTGGAGGGAAAGGAGTTTGGGGTCAACTTCCTGCCTTTTGAAAAGGCGGAGCTAATGGCGGCACTGGGAGGCAGCCGGGGGAAGGAGATAAACAAGTTCGAGAGATTTCACATCGCCAAAGAGAAAGCGCTGAAAACAAAAGTGCCCTTGTTAGAGGATGCTTATGCTGCCTATGAGTGCAAGCTGATAGACCATAAGGTTTATGGCGACCATGAGTGGATAGTGGGTCAGATTGTCGCCACTCATATCTTGGAGGAAGCCTTTACTGCTGACGGGGTGCTCGATGTGGCTCGGTTTAACCCTCCCCTCTATCTTAGTGGGGACTTTTACCTTACTACTCAGAAAGACACTCTCCAGCGCCTCGACCGCCAGGTTTACGGGAGGCGCTCGGGTGATTAAGCTGGCGCTGAGGAAGCTCACCAGACGCCGCACTTTGATTATCTTTACGATGAGGTCGAAGACTCTTTGAGCTGTTTAAAAATGTAGTGCTCCGATAAATCGGAGCACTACGAAAATTTTGGGGGTGGACAGCTTCCAAAACAGCCTAAAATTGAAGCTAAAATCAAAATTAAACAGCCGCTTAAGTAGAAGGAGGATATGTTGGTTGACCAGGCTAGAATTGAACAGGCAGTGAATTCTATCATCGAAGCTATTGGTGATGACCCTCAGCGGGAGGGTTTGGTAGGCACACCGCAGCGCATTGCTGAAATGTATGCCGAGCTCTTCAGCGGGATAGGTAAGGACCCGGGACAAGACCTAACCGTTGGCTTTGAAGAGGGGCATAGGGAGATGGTGGTGGTAAAGGACATCCCCTTCTACTCTATGTGTGAGCATCACCTCCTCCCCTTTTATGGGGTAGTCCATGTGGGCTATATCCCTAATTCCAGTGGGCGGGTCGTTGGTGCCAGTAAACTAGCCCGAGTGGTGGAAACTGTCGCTCATCGCCCTCAGCTTCAGGAACGGATGACCACCCAAATTGCCGAAGCCATTGTGGCAGCCCTCCAGCCTGATGGGGTAGCCGTGGTTATCCAGGCGGAGCACCTATGTATGACCATGCGGGGGATAAAGAAACCGGGGAGCAATATCGTTACCTCGGCTACCAGGGGTCTCTTCCGCCGCAAAGCGGCCACCAGGGCTGAGTTCCTCTCTCTAGTGCAGGGGAAGTAGAAATCTCAGCCAAGCTCACTGCCCTCAGATATCCTCCTCAGGATATCCCAGAAGGCTCCTTTATAGCCCCGGCGAATCGCCTCTACCAAGAGGATATTTTGGTTGTAGTTATAGTTCCTATTGCCAGCTTCCGGGGGACTCATGAAGAAGAACCGCTCATCCTCACCTATCAGATCAGCCAGGTACTGCGGGGCATTTTCCCCCAGGGCTGCTGAAAAGTAGAAGATGGGGGCGAAGAATTGCTCATTGCCATCTATGTTACCCTGCAGGTTGGGGTTATTATGAAACGGCCCCGTTTTTCGCACCATATTTGATAGCTCCGTTCCAGGGAAGATGCGCACGCCTAGGGCAGCACCTACCCTTGAAGGAGAGAGTTCTTTCATCAGCTCAAGGGTTTGCTTAAGGGTCTCCTTTGTCTCCCCGGGACCTCCTAGCAGGAGGTCGTACATAAAAATCAGACCTTGTTGATGACAGATAGCGGCGGTATGTCGCAAATCGTCTACCCTGAAATCTCTGCCCAGGAGGCGCAGCATCCCATCCTCACCACTATCCACCCCGAAGTCTATCCCCCGGCACCCCGACCTTTGAAATAGGGCAGCCATTTCTTCGGTGAAGGGCACTGGACTGGCATAGGCATACCAATTCACTTTATCTCCTAACCCCCGACGGATGATTTCCAGACAGACCTGCTCAGCATGAGACGGGGGCAGGTTGAACTCACTATCACAAAAATGAAGGTAGTCAATTCCTGCCTCCAGAAGAGACTCTATTTCATCGACCGCGCTCTCAGGGGAGCGCAGGCGAATGCGTTTGCCTTTGCCCAGGGGGTCAGCACAGTAGATACAGCCTTTATGGCAGCCCCGCTTGGTCTCGATGTTTCCCATGCCCCCTTCCACGAAGTAACGGCGATTGTCTACTGCTGTCCTCCTTGGGCTGGGCATTTTATTCAGGTCAATATAGGCAGGGGGATTGCAGCGGAAGCCTTCCCCACTACGATATACCAAGCCGGGGATAGATTCATAATCCTGACCTGACACCAGTTTGCTCAACAGAAGGGGTAGAGAGCCTTCCCCATCTCTGGAGATGCCTAAGTCAAGTCCGCAGTAATCCAAGATAGCTTTAGGCATGACGGAAAAACCTGAGCCGCCCAAGATGACCGGCGCTGAGGTCCGCCGTCTGATGTAATCAGTTATCTCCTTAAATCTAGGGATGAAGAATTCCTGGCTGGCAAAGGAGGTGTCATCGGTATTGCGCAGGGTGACCCCAACGGCAATAACCGAGTTGGCGGCGAAGTAGCGGTCAATATCTTCAGTCCAATGGGGAGAGAAACAGAGGTCGAGCACATCTGCCTGGAAGTGATGCTCTACTAGGGCGTGAGCTAGATAGTCCAGGGCAATAGGGGCGACGGCTGGCTTCATCTGGCTAGGATTGACTAGCACCACCTTTTCAGCCACGAATCAAACTCCCTAGTAGGGATAGACCTTCAGGTCTGTCCTCCCTACTTCCATAAATCGGCGATCGAATTTTTCAAATATAGTGCAGGGGCTCTGTCCCCTGCGAAAATGAGCGGGTGGCAGAGCACCCGCCCTATGAAAGGGCAGCAATCGCTATTTCCGGGTTGCTTCGCTCCGCTCGCAATGACGAGGCGAAGGATTGATACTGACATCCTTCTATCTCAGCCACGAAAACCATACCTATCTTTTAGGATGTGGGAAAGCCTGCCTAGGTGGGCAAAG
>CAZNKW010000011.1:0-14932 GCA_964573655.1 uncultured Dehalococcoidia bacterium | reverse complement strand
TGGAGCTGTAGCTAACATGGCTAAGGTGGTGGCAGTAGAGAGCAGTATTAAGGCCATCTACTGGTCGATGCAGGTTTTTGGTGGCCTGGGGTACGCCCGGGAGAATGACATTGAGAGATGGTGGAGGGAGATAAACTTGATCAGACTGGCTCCAATTACTCAACAAATGGCCCTGGCCTACATTGGTGAGCATGTGCTGGGAATGCCCAGATCCTATGCCGATACCTAACGGGCATCTTTGTCCTGAATTTTGCCATAACGGGTAACGCCGAAGCTGCGCTTTCGTAGGCCTTTGGCGTTGATCATGAAATCCCTGCCGTGGAGGCTACTCTTCTTGGTATAGGCCTAGCCCTTAATATCACGACTAGCGAGCTACTTACCTAGCACTATTCCTGCTGAGTCTATTTCCTGGCGCAATATTCTTAAGTCTTCGTCAGTGGGTTCAGGACTCGTTTCGACTTCATCAGGAATAAGAATCCCAAAACTGCTGTTTTCTTTCACTTCACCCAGACTTACCCCGGGATGCAATGAGATCAATTTGAGTCTTTTTGTTCCCTCATCAAAGCCATAAATACCTAACTGAGTGATCACCCTGTAGGGTCCTGTATCCTTAGGCAATCCCGCTCTCTCTCTAGCCCCTGGTCCATCTAAGTAACCAGGGGTTGTCAAGAAATCAAGCTTATTGACGAAAGTCCTCTTTGATTGATTGGCAATGATAATAATCAGCTTATGTGAGAAGGAGGCTACATCATTCGCCCCGCCACTGCCAGGCAAGCGGGCCTGAGGCAGATCATGATCACCTATGACTGTGGTGTTGATGTTCCCATACATATCCATCTGGGCAGCACCTAGAAACCCATAGTCTATATATCCTGCTTGCGAAAGTGACATAACGTCATGCATACTGGAGGCAGCAATAGCCCTGTGAAAGGTCCTAGATTCACCGACCGAGATGGCCAACTCAGGTAGTTGGGGTCCTAGTCCCCCCGCTTCAAACACTATGAGCAAATTGGGGGCATGCGTTTTCTGTGCCAGAGCCGCCGCTACTATGGGAAGCCCCGTGCCCACGAAGACGGATTTCTTATCTTCTAACACTCTGGCACCGCTAAATGCCAAGAATTCCCTTAGATTGTATTTGCTCTGTTTGATAGACATTGTTTCTCCTTAGACTCCCTCCTGGACAAATTCAACTTTCTTTCCGCCAAGGAGCAGTCATTGGTTCTTCAAGGAACTCCCTCCTTTTCAGATAGTCCAACTTCTTTACACCACCGCAGAGTTCCAGATAGTCGTCAAAGGAACCAACGCCGAAAACATATTTCTGCATATACTCCTCTACCCCTTCTGAAGTCCTAGAAAGGCTTAGCCATTCCGCTATATGGTCTTCATCATAATAATACATACCAGGCATTTCACATGGATGTGAACCGTACCGAACTTCAACTACAGCATCTACGACCATGAAGGGTATGCTTGTTCTCCAGGGTTCTCTTCGTATGAATTCATTGTCCACTATTTTCTCTGTAGTTATTATCAGCCGCCGGGCGCACCTGGAGAGCTCGAAGTCCTCGACAAGGATACCGTCAATTTGGGCATTACCGTAGATATCACAGCGGTGCACGTGAATGAAGGCTACATCGGGATAAGCTGCTGGAACAAGAGCAACTGGCTTGCCGCTGAAGGGGTCTTCAACCACCTTACAGGAGCTATATGCCAGAGTGTCGGTGCCAAGCATGGTACGAGTAGGTATAAAGGGGAGCCCCATCATGGCTGCCAGCCATCGCCACTGGTATCCGGCATTGCTGGTTTCCGCAACTACCTTGCACTGACCAGTTTGTACCATTCTCCTTGAGCCGGGAGATAATCCTCGGAGTTCATGACCAAAAGAATAGGCCACCTCTACCTTGTTTACATGACCTGAAGCCACCAAAACGTCAAGATCATGAACTGCTGTCTTGCCAGCCATAATCAAATTGCGTCTATTTTGCCTGATTATCTCATAGATAACCGCCATCGAGACTCTTGTGTGACCAAAACCCCCGGAGGCAATGAAGTCACCATCATGAACGAATTTTGAGACTGCCTCTGTGACCGACATAGTCTTGTCCTTTAGCTCACGGGACTTGTTCTTGAGTACCCAGTCCCTCGCCTCATCTGGGTCATACCAACCTATGAGCTCTCCCTTGCCTTGCTGTAATAGTTCCATTTCATATCCTCCTAATGTTATACTCATGCGTCTTTGTTTCTCTCTAAAGAATACTGACGCAGATGTCTCCGTCTGTCAAGCACCATGCGCTGCTACCATCTCCAGAAAGACGGCCGGACAGAGACATCCGCCCCTACAAGAATGCTTTTTCGGACAGCCTCAGGTCTCTTTTTCAACACGTATATTGATGTCACTATTCTACTAAAGGTATTCAATCACTACGGCGCACCAGGTCCTCGGCCGCGGCGCTGAGCGCCCCCCATCTCGGGATAATACAAAGAAGGAAGCAGGTAAAATATAGGACATTACAGGCAAGAAGGGATTACGGGTTTAAGTTGGAATGCTCGACTAGGTGGTAAAGAAAGAACTGAAATGACGATTCTTTGATATTGGCTGAAACTATGAGCTGGTTGTCCGAATCAGGTAACGCTTCCACCGGGCATCGACCCAGTCCTGTAGTTCATTAATCTGTTCTTCGGTAATGCTCCTAAACCTCCCCTGCTCCATTAAATATTCTCTAATCGGCTTCAGATTATCTCTTCGGGCAATGGATTCGCTGGCCGAGGTAAGGCGAAAAACTCCGTTCTCAACCTCATAAAGTACAACCCATCCAGTTTCTACCGCGAGCCTACCGATTCTTATCGTGTCACTGAAGGGGAAGCCCCATCCTGGAGGGCAGGGGGTGAATACGTGGATGAACCTGGTTCCCTCTATCGACTTCGCCCTCCTGACTTTTTCGTAAAGGTCCAGGGGATAGGAAGGATTGGCGGTAGCCACATAGGGAATGCCGTGTGCTTCCATTATCGCCGTCATATCTTTCTGGTTCTGTTGCTTGCCCAGAACAGGTGTAGTACCTGAAATAGCACCGAGAGGGGTCGAACCTGAACGCTGATTACCAGTGTTCATGTATCCTTCATTATCGTAGCAGACATAGATAAAATCATCGTGTCTTTCAGCAGCGCCGCTCAACGCCTGGATCCCTATGTCATGCGTACCTCCATCACCAGCGATGGCCAATACAGTCAATCCCTTTTTACCGAGGGCTTTTAGCCCAGCAACCAGCCCAGTAGCCGATGCACCAGTAGAGGCAAAGGGCGTATTTACGCAGGGGACATTGACGGATGTTATTGGATACATGCCGTGAAGTACCGTGAGACAACTAGCTGGCACCGTCACAATAACCTGTCCTTCCAGCGCTTTTAGAATATGCCGATAGGCAAGAGATAGAGCGCAACCTGGACAGACCCTGTTGCCTGGCAGTAGATATTCTGTTTCGGTCAGGTTTACTGCGTTAGTTTTCAATTTGCAAACCCTCTCAAATATAACATATCCATTCAGGATACTCGCTGCTCAAGACATCTTCCTTCAACGACAGTAGCGATTTGTTTACCGCATCTGCCAGCTCTCTCGCTTTGACATCACGACCACCCAGTCCGACAATAAAGTTTCGTATTACCGCATTGACACCACTTCCGTAGAGGGCTGATTTGATTTCTGAACAGGTGGCTCCTTCTGAGCCATAGCTGATATTCTTATCGAAAACCACGATTAGGCGGGATTTTTTCAACGCCTCCACCATATCCGCTTTAGGGAATGGTCGGAACACTCTTAAGCCCAGAACACCTACCTTGTGGCCTTCTTCCCGAAGCATGTTGGCCGCTACTATTGCTTCCATTGCCAGGCTGCCCATAGCTACAATAACTATGTCAGCATCACCGAGCCTGTCTTCCCAAAGCATGTTGGCGTAGCTTCTCCCAAACAACTCCCCGAACTCACGGCCCACCTTGGTTATCGTTTCTCTTGAGTTTTGCAAAGCCTCCTGAAGGAGATACCTTAGTTCCATATATCCATGGCATAGCACACCCTCAGTATTAGCCCTGGGATTGGCCAGGGTTACTAGGTTATAATTCTTCGGATTGGCTGGATCCAGTATGGTGTGGGGTTGGTACGGAGGCAAAAACCTATCCACATCATCCTGGGATGGAACATCTACTGGCATTTCAGCATGAGATAGGACGTAGCCGTCATAGCAAACCATAGCTGGTACATAGACTGCCTCGGCAATCCTATAAGCCTGTAGCACCGAGTCTAATATCTCCTGGTTATTGCGAGCGTATATCTGTATCCAGCCAGTATCCCGTTGCGATATGGAGTCCTGCTGGTCATTGAGTACATTCCAGGGTGCACCAATGGCACGGTTAACACAGGCCAGAACCACAGGCAGACGTGCCCCAGCCACCCAATGCAACATCTCATGCATATAAGCCAAACCATGGGCGCTGGTGGCGGTGAAGGTTCTGGCCCCCACCATAGAAGCCGAACTACATACGGTGAGGGCACTGTGCTCGCTCTCTACAGCAACATACTCCGCCTTCATCTCCCCTCTTTCTACGAATTCAGAGAGTGTTTCAGTAAGCGGTGTCTGGGGCGTGATTGGGTAAGCAGCTATGACCTGGACACGGCTGAGTTTTGCCCCGTGGGCTGCCGCCTGATTGCCATCGAGTATCTGTATATTAGCTTTTCTATCTGTTCTCTTGTTTTCCAAACTTGCCTAATATGTTCTGTTCAGAACAAACTCCTCTTCATTCACCATAGTGATAGCCCGTACCGGGCACACCTGGGCACATATTCCGCACCCTTTGCAGTATTCCAGATTTATCTGGGGGGGTATGGTCTTGCTGATGACAGCCTCTGGACAATAGAGCCAGCATAGAAAACAGGCGGGTTTACTCTGCCTGACCGGGGTGCACTTCTTATGCTCTATCACTGGACGTGCGTTACGCCACTCACCTGTCCTGCCGGCTTCACCAATCCCCGGTGATGATTCACCGCATATATGGTGGCACTCTCTGGTTTCCATGACTCTCCATTACCTTCTTTTCTGCAGTCTGGTTACCTCATAGGTCTTCGTAATTGCGGCGAGATTAACATCAATGGCGTTGTCGGCGAATCTTTCTCTTATTGCCTTGTCTATACTTGCCATGCCCACCACTTTAGTAGCACGAATCAACGCGCCCAATATGGCTGTATTCACTACGGTGAGTCCCGCGACCGTCAGCCCCAGTTCCAAGCATACTCTAGTGGCATCAGCGGTGGCAATGTTGAAATTACCTTCAATGTTAAGCTCTTTTGGGTGCTGCCATGTATTCACCACGAGCCATCCTTCCCTGTCTAGCCCGCTGGTTACTTCCTGGTATTTCAGCAAGGTATGATCTAGAACGACTACCGCATTGGGTCTTTCTACCTGCGACACGAGCATCACTGGTTCCGGGGAAATCCTGGTTGATGCACTGACCGGAGCGCCTCTCCTCTCAGCGCCAAATGATGGTGCCGCGGTTACCCCCTGGTAGCCTTCAAGGTAGGCTGCCTGCGCCACTATCTTGGCCGCTGTTATCGCTCCCTGACCACCCCGACCATGCCATCTGATCTCATATGGCCTTGTGTTCATAGATAATTTTTGCCCATTTCATTAGTTCAATGCTAACTCTAGTTATTTAGGTATGTCAAACAGAATATATGAACCCTTAATCAATTGGACAACGACGAGGTGTTGTCTGGTTGAACGAAAGTCCATTTTGTTAAGCGCTTTGCTAACATTGCTAGTGAAGCTGAGCAGCGTTAGAATAAGAAGAGATGGTGAACGAGCCTGAAGAGGTGAGGTATTGAAAGTGGAAAAACTAATCATTACAGCAGCCCTGACAGGTGGGGTTACCATACCGACCCAGACACCATATCTGCCTCTAACTCCTGAAGAAATAGTGAACGAGGCCATCCGGGTGGCTGATGCTGGCGCTGCCGCGGTCCACATCCATGCCCGCGACCCGAAAGACGGCAGGCCGACCTCAGATAAGCATGTTTTCCGCAAGATCGTCGCCGAAATAAAGGAGAATAGCGACCTAATCATTGGCGTGACCACTGGAGGCGGGATAGGTATCAGCACAGACGAGAGGCTGAAAGTGGTGCCTGACTTGAAACCCGAGATCGCCTCGTTCAATATGGGTTCGATGAACTTCTCGATCCATCCCATCTCTGAAAGATACAAAGACGAGGACTACAAATACCCCTGGGAGAAGGGCTACCTGGAAATGACGAAGGACGCCGTCTTCAAGAACACCTTCGCCGACCTGGAGCTCTTCTGCCAGACGATGAAGGATAATGAGACCAAGCCCGAGCACGAAGTCTACGATGTGGGCCATATCTACAATATCGACTATTTGGTCAGGAGAGGATTTGTGGGGTTTCCTTTGTGGATACAGTTCGTCACCGGTGTGCTTGGCGGAATCTACGCCAGTGTGGAAGATGTGATGCACATGAAGCAAACTGCTGAGAGACTGTTTGGTGTTCAGAACTTTCGCTGGTCTGTAGTTGGAGCAGGCTATCCAGAGCAGTTTAGGGTTGCTACTCTGGCCATCGTCATGGGAGGGCATGTGAGGGTGGGCTTGGAGGACAATATCTACCTACGGAGAGGCGTGCTGGCCAAGAGCAACGCCGAACTCGTGGAGAAGGTAGTCAGAATTGCCCGGGAATTTGATCGGGACATAGCTACGCCAGCCGAAGCCAGGCAGGTGCTCGGGCTGAAGGGCAAGAACAAGGTCAACTTCTAGCCAGTCGAGGCGTATGGAGGCAGACATGAAGACCATCAGAATAATAGACTTGAGTGTGCCCACAGAACCCAGTCCCAGCGAGCCTCTACCTGTGGAGGTTATACATGAGGATCACCGGCAAAGCGTATCTGTAATGAAAGCTTTTTTCGGATGTAGCGAGGCGGACCTTCCTCACCGGTTGGGATGGGCCATCGATGTCGTGAAGATGGTAGCTCATGCCGGAACACATGTTGATGCTCCTTGGCATTATGCCCCTATCTCTGAGGGGAAAAGGGCCAGGACTATCGATGAGATGCCGTTGGAGTGGTTCTATGGTGATGGAGTAGTACTGGACATGAGACACAAGACACGTGGCTCTGGTGTCACGGTTGATGACCTTCAGAGTGCCCTGGCAAAGATAAACTATGCTATTAAGCCATGGGACATAGTAATGATTCAAACCGGGGCTGACAAATACTGGGGGAAGGCAGAGTATTTTGAGGCTGGATGTGGCATGACAAAAGACTCCACCCTTTGGCTTATAGAGCAGGGCGTCAGAGTTATGGGGATTGATGCTTGGGGGTGGGACAGGCCATTTTGGGCAATAAGGGAGGAGTTTTCCCGAACAGGTGACAATAGTGTGCTATGGGGAGCCCATTATGTCGGCATAGATAAGGAATACTGTCACATAGAGAAGTTGGCCAATCTGGATAAGCTTCCCTATCCCTTTGGCTTCAAAGTGGCTTGCTTTCCGGTAAAACTTGCCGGCGGAAGCGCTGGCTGGAGCCGTGTTGTCGCCATTATAGAGGACTGACTGCCCATTCAGGTAGCCACATCTCCTTTGAGAATTGCAAGAATTGGCTCACATTGGGGTCAAGGTAACCTGACGCTCCCTCCCTTGCCGCCACTTCGCCTTGGGACCTTGGTCCCTACTTGCGAACCATGCTATTCTACCTAGCGTCTTTGGGGGGCTGTTGCTATAATGGTTATTGCTGATTGAGTGGAAGGGTATTCATAGGCGGGGAATGAGTTCTGAAAGAGCAGGTGACAGCATTGGACGACAAGAAGCCCAGAAGCGCTGCTGATTTGAAGCTGGAGAATCTCTCCAGAGATGAGCTGATTGACTTGGTGAAGTTGTCCTCCAGAATGATACTAGCTCTAGACGGCTTTTGGTACCTTTCCGTCAAGGAATTGGCTGGCAACGACAAAGCCTTGGATCGTGACAACCTAGTCTGGGACAAGGTCATGAAGTTCTATGTAAGCGAGCTGGCCGAACTGCTGAACGTCCAGGGAAGGGATGTCGCTGATTACATGAAGGTGATGGGCCCCAGGCCAGAGGGTCTCGTTCTGGAGGAAAGGGTAGAGGTATTGAATCGGAATCATGCCATTCGAACCGTCACCTACTGCCCCACGATTGCGGCGCTGGAAAAGGAGGGAGAGGGAAGAGACGCCATTCATTGCAGTGCGACTTGCTCGGCCATGCGAGCGAAGCATTCGAAGCTATTCAATCCGGCGATTAGCGTTACCTGTCTGAAGATACCCCCACGGAACAGCAAAGAAGATATCTTCTGCCAGTTTGAGTACAAGATACAGTGAAGCCCCGTAAGAGGACGGGCGTCTCGCAGACTCCCGCTTTCATCGTGATAGATGGTGGGCCTTGGTTGACAGTTCCCGAACTCTTGTTTGACAAGAAGCAGCTTATCCCTGATCTACAGCAATTGCTTTTGTCCTATCGAAAACCCACCAGCTAACTTTGGTTTATTCGAAGCATTTGGTCAACAACAAGGCAAGTTTACACTTTTTGGCTGTTAGTGTCCTTCGGGAACCATCCCTCTTTCGACAAAATCTGTGCTGTTACCATTGTGCTTGGCACATCACCTCGTGCTACGTTTACTGCCACTCCGGGACCAACCGTACTCGCAACTCTCCCAACTGCTTCCTGTGCGCAGCCAAGGCAGAAGCTTATGGATCGAACTCCTTCGTTCTCAATCAGGTCTCTACATACATCCACCACTTGGTGAAAGTTCAAGAATAAACTGGAGAAAGTGAAGAAGGCAATTGAAAAAATGATCTGGCTGTGCTAATTTCAATCTGACCCGGGGTGGGTCAGTTTTCAGCCATAAACTGGGTCAATTTCAAGAGGTAATCTACATGACGCCTTTGTGATGTTGATACAAAGAGCTATGATGGCACTGCCCGGAAGAGGGTTCCTGAATTCGTGACACCCCATCGCTGGCGGTACCGAAGAGGCGCAGCAGTCCAGAACAAGAGAAAGCGTATATGGATCTCTTTGACAGATTTAATGCCGAGAGATGCACCTTGTGCGGCGAGTGTTTCCATCAGTGCCCCGTGATGCATTTGCCCATTGAGGTTGCCAAGGCCGAGGTCACGAGGCTCATAAACGGCCAGGAGACAGAATACGTGTTGCACAAATGCACGAGCTGCTTCGCGTGTAACCTCATTTGCCCCGAGGGATGCAATCCTACCCAGGCAATCTTGGATATTTGGCACGACAAATCTGTGCGTGAAGGCCTGCCCATAAGGGCTATGTACTACTTTCCCGATAGCGCGCTCAATTTCAGAACCTACGTCTTGGAGAGGCTTCCAGAGGATGAAAAGGCCCTCGTCAGGTCCTGGGAGGACACCTCACCCTGCGAAGAAGTATTCTATCCTGGTTGTAACGTGATTACCGTTCCCTATCTCACCCGTACCAAGCTCCTCAATGGCATGAACATCAGGGGATCCTTGGATCTGTGCTGTGGCGAAACCTACTACCGCACCGGACAGTACGAGATGGTGCGAAGAGCTGCCAAACGGCTGGAGTCATGGCAAAAGCAACTCGGTTTCAAGAAGATGATTATTCCCTGCACCGCTGGCCGTAACATGTTTACCAACGTTTTGCCCAAATTCGGTATCAAGTTCGATTTTGAGATTCAGCACATGCTGCCCTGGTTGCTGGAGCGAATCGAGGGGGGCGAAATTGAGATCGTCAAGCCGCTAAACATGACGGTCACCATCCAGGAATCATGCTACAGCAAGTTCTTCGGGGATGGGTATATGGATGTCCCCAGAAGGCTACTGGAAAAGGCGGGTGCTATCGTAGTGGAGGAAGAGCTCTGTCGCCAGAAAGCGCTGTGCTGCGGTATCGGAGGCGGGTTCAGCTACTCTTCAAGCTACCACCCCTGGGACATCACCCTCGCCACGATAAGGAGCTTGCGGCTAGCCAAGAAGACAAGGGCGCAGGCATTGGCCGTTTACTGCGCCGGCTGCCTCCAGATGCTTACTGTTGGTCAAATTGTCTATCCCAACCGGATGCCCGTTTACCATATACTCGAGCTGCTTCAGATTGCCGTCGGAGAAAATCCAGAAAGGCGTCATAAGGGAAGGGCACGTTCGATGTTCAAAGGAGTCGCAATTAATCAGTTCCCCAAGGTGATCTCCAGGAAGCGATTCTATACGAAGGACCTGCTCTAGCATTTTATTAACATTCGATGTTGGATATTCGATTGTAGCGAAGTCTAGATCGAAAGGGTGTAACTGAAGATGGTCAAATTGAATGACTTTTTCGATGACAAGGTCTGTGACCGGTGTGGCGACTGCCTTGCGAAATGCCCTGTGATCCATCTGAGTCAGGCCGAGGCGCAACGAGAGATCAGTCGCCTTATCGATGGTGAAGAGAGCAAGGTGGTTCTGGACCACTGCTCTACCTGCTTCGCCTGCAACTATATTTGCACCAAAGAGGCAAATCCCTACGGATTGATACTGTTCCGATGGTTTGAACGTTACCAGAGAAAAGGTCTTCCCCAAAGGGGTCATATGGCCCTCCCTCTTGCGGAAAGGAATTTCTTTCAGGTACTCAAGGAAAAAGCTCCCCCTGACGAGCAAAGTGCCCTTCAGAGGTGGCACAACCTCTCTCGCCCGGAGCTAACCTCGACGCCCCAGGTGCTCTTCGCCGGATGCAATCTCAAGATGATGCCTTACTTAACCTTCAGCTCCCTTTTTGCTGACCTGCCGGCTTTCGCCGCCCCTGATCTGTGCTGTGGAGAGGTTTACTTCCGAATGGGCATCCTTGACAAGGCCGAGAGCCAAGCGCACTATCTCGAAGAAAGATACCGCGCCCTGAACCCGAAGAGTGTGGTCTACTTCTGCATTGCCGGTTACAATACTATGCAGAACTTGCTGCCCCGATACTTTGGAGTTAACTTCGACTTCGATAAGATCTACCTTCTGGACTACCTATGGCAGAAGATAGAGGCAGACGAGATCAAGATCAGACAACACGCGCAAGGAAAAGTCACCGTCCAAGATCCGTGCCATGCCAAGACTCTGGGGCAACGGTTCATGGACATGCCACGCCGCTTGCTCGACGAGTTGGGATACAATGTGCTTGAGATGGAGCATAACAGAGAGTTGGCACTATGCTGTGGCTTTGGCAATGGTGCTGGCCGCTACAGTCCTACTGATATCATCGCATGGTCTCTGAGAAGACTTGGTGAAGCCAGGAGAACAGGGGCGAAGATGCTGGTCACATACTGCAGCGTTTGCCTACTCTTCCTCTCTGTAGCGCGAAAGCTCTATCCTACGGCCCCTCCTGTCTATCATATACTCGACCTGCTGCAGATAGGTATCGGCGAGCAGCCGACATTGAGACACTCGGAACGGGCTAGTAATATGATCAAGTACATGACCTTTGGCCTGCCCAGAATGCTCTCGCCCAGGAGAAGCTGGGTCGATATCTAGAGGCCGGTATGCCGATAATCATGTGGATAGTGAACAATGTTCTTGACCCACAGGCTTTTCATCTAAATTGATCACCCCAGGGGCACTGGTTGTTGCCATTTTACACCCCCTGGCAAAGGGTAGCACTGCCAGATACGAAAGTCGCCTTGGGGCAGAACAAGAAAACACAATTTGCTATCTGGAGCGACGGGGTGGCACGTTACGCCTCTTACTTTTAATCATGCTGCCTGCCAATCGGCTTGGCTGGGCTCACCAATTTGTTGGCGGAATAGCTGGCAACGGAAGCCTGCCCCTCGGATGGACTTGCCAGAACCACTAGTCTGCCAGAGGCAAGATGGGGGCAGCCTCAAACACTGGCAACTGTACCGTAAGAAGTGGTACGATTATGGGGGGCAGGTCAGATTGCCTTTGCCTGCGTAGTCATTTGCGCAGACGTTTGAGTAGGAGGATGTCATGGGAAACAGTCTTGGTAATGAAAGACCGTCATCTATCGAGAACCCACGTCGAATGTTCACAACAGACTCCGACATTAAGCTTGCTGCTCGTCATCTGCGGCGATCACGGCAGATACAAGCTATAGCCATTTTGGCCGGGGTTCCACTCGTATTGATCGTTTGGGTGATCCTTTCGCGGGTACTTGATCTTGATGTCATCTTCACAGCGCGCGCAGCGATGCTTACTGCCGTACCCTTTGTCATCATAGGCATATTCTCCCCCCTGTTGCTGCGCTACCCAAAGGAAGTGCGCTGGCGTGGGTATATCGTGCAGTGGTTCTGCCTAGCCTTGTTCTTTAATATTGTCTGGCAGATGCCTCCAGTAGTCCTAAGATCTGTGTTCGAAGGGGCTGAGCAAACGCAGGGGAATCTGCCCTATTATATATTTTGGTGGGGCTATCACTCATCTGATCTCGATTATGGGGAGATGACACGATTCTGGGTATTGGCCGAGGTTTCGTGGTGGGTGGTAAGTATCCTTGTTGTTACGGCGCTGGTACAGTTGTGGCGCGGCCGCGAGGCGCAAGCTTTTGCCCTGCTTGGTGTATGCGGTGCATTGCAGATCTACAATGTGGGGTTCTTCATCGGTTATGGTGGCATAGTCCAAGACTTCAACAATATCGCCACGGATTCAATGATGGCCCCCATCCTTTACTGGGTATTCAACTTGCTATGGGGTATCGCAGGTGGTACTGCGTCTATCCTCTCCTTTGTGTGCCTCTCTCGCATCCACAACAGGCAGTCTGAAGGAGGAGTTCATTAGGTTAGGAGGTAGCAAGCGCAAGCCCCTGGGGCGACCCCAACGCAACTGCAGATGGAGCCAGGAGAATATAACTGAGCCTGAGGCTTGCAAAGCTGCACTTAAAGAGCTCTTGGCCGAAAGCAATTGGCCAGGCCTGAGCCCCATCGCTTGCCAATGGGAGTTCAGACTTTAGGTTGAGGTTCAGGACAAGAGTCCGGACCAAGCAACTACGCAATAGCATACATTCTTAATCGAAGGTGGGTCGAACATCATCGTCATCTTAGATGGCAGAGAGTCACTCCATTCCCATTTTCACTGACAATCTGCAAACGGGCGCTCTTGACCGCAGCCGTTCCATGGACCATTGGCGCGCTCCAAAAGCAGGAGAAATGAGTGATCTACTACTGCAACTCTGACCACAGGCAGGTCTTGATTGCCTCGTCATTGTAGGCGACAATCTCTCCAGCTATGTCTGGCCAGACATTTCCCAGTGCAGTATAGCTGCGTGTGCCGCGCAGAACAAGGGCGACCATACATGGGGGGACGATTCTCGGTCTGCAGCTCATTCCTCCTCTAGCCTGCCAAATTGCCACATTCCAGATACTATTACGCAGGGCGACTACAGCGTAACCAGCCTCATGCTCAACATTTCGCACAGCCGACTCAAATCCCTCGTGTAGTTGCCATATACTACAACCTGGTGATTACCGGTAGCCTTATGGAAGAATTCCCTCGCATCATTCACTCGCAGGGTAAGAGTAGTCCTGTCGCATATCGTGTCACGGCAATCAACGATTTCCCCTCTGACCGCGAGCATTCTGTCCAGGTTCACTCCAATTCTGGCTATTGTTACCTCCTGTCCTTTATCTAAATAGTCGACGTAAGAGGTCACGCCGGCTCCACCGTCCAAAGTGCGAGTAAATGGAATGCAGGAATGGGAATGCACCAACTTATATGGCTTGGAAGGCAGATTGCGCCCGGCAATCCTTGAAGGAGAACACCCGTGGGAGATCATCACTAGGTTGTTTTCTGGATCTGCCCGTACAACGTTACCCATATACGCTGGCCTATCTGCTACATATTCCAGGATCACCATTGTGAGTGTCGCGCTGGCATCTGCCTCGCACCCCGCTGGAAAACCGTCATCCCGAAGCATTGCCAATACGAAGCATGGCGGATCTCTGTGATACTGATACATCAGCTCAAGGCAGTTCACTGATACTGCTTGTGCGTGCATCGTCTTCAAGAGATTATCAAGGGCGAGGTAAGTCTTCGCTGCTTCCTTGACCTCCATCGGGGAAGGCTCGGCTACTGCCTCCGCATTTGCCATCCACTGCTGAGCCAGGGCCTCTGCTTTTGAGTCTTCGACATCGCTAACCCCCTTCAGGAATTGAGAGCTTGAGACAGGAATGAATTCTACCCCCAGATTTCGCCTCACTATGTCGGGGTCAGGAATATGCTGCCATGGTGAGGTCTGACGCTCGTGGCGACCGAGCAAGACCACTTTCGTATTCCTTAGCTTCTTCCTGACTCCCAGAAGCCGAACTTGCTCATCAATTTCCCTGTGATCGAGAGCAAAAGTCACGTTGGGGTAACGCTCCCTCACTTCGGCCGGGAGAGCATACAGTCCCATCATTGGCGTACGCTCACCACTGAAGGCAATGGTCGGTATATCCAAATCCAAGACTAGTCTTTCAAAAGGCCCATGGGGCATGCCACCTGAGATATAAACCAACAAGGCATCGGCATCACAAGCGTCTATCCTCAGCTTGGCGAGGTCATCCTCCTCTAGGACTAACGCTGGTTCAGAAAAGGCTACGTCCGCCGTTAGTCTCTCAGAGACTCCTCTATGAAGGCTCTCGACCTTTGACCTCGAGGTCTCCATATCCGTAGTCACCTCGAGCTGACCATCTGGCTGAGGAAATACATGCCATCCCCTTCCCACAATGAGCACCGGTTTCACTTTGATCTGCATAGCCTTCGCCCCCTTTGATGATTGTCTCGCCTTCTTCCCCCTCCAAGTCCGCCCGGGCCAGACTCAGGACTCCATCTTAATACTGTGCCAACTCAACCGCAACCCTCGTCATACTTCAGACGCACCGAGCCATTGGGCAGTGATTTCAAAGGGGATTGAGTGGGGTGTATTGTGTCCAGGTAATCGAGATAGACA
>CAZNKW010000010.1:3747-15599 GCA_964573655.1 uncultured Dehalococcoidia bacterium | reverse complement strand
AAAATGTAGGGACGGGTCTTTAGACCCGTCCGAACGCTGGACAGACCTAAAGGTCTGTCCCTACAAGACTCGTTTTTCGACAATCTTTCCAAAGGTAGCCTTGACTTCGATTTAAGCTTTGTTTATACTAATTGTCTAGTTGCCCGAGTGGCGCAATGGTAGCGCAACCGATTTGTAATCGGTAGGTTAGTGGGTTCGAGTCCCCTCTCGGGCTAAGGCGGGGTGGGTGAGCGGTTAATACCAGCAGACTGTAAATCTGCCGCCTGAAATGGCTTCGTAGGTTCGAATCCTACCCCCGCCACTATAAAGGAGGGAAATTGAATATGCCCACATAGCTCAGTTGGTAGAGCACGCCCTTGGTAAGGGCGAGGTCACCAGTTCGAGACTGGTTGTGGGCTGTATAGAAAGGGAGGCTAAAAATGGCAAAGAAAAGGTTTGAGCGGGTAAAGCCCCATGTTAATGTGGGGACGATCGGTCATGTTGACCACGGGAAGACAACCTTGGTATCGGCAATGACCAAGGTATTGTCCACTGCAGGTCCTACTCAGTTTCGTGCTTATGACTCCATAGACAATGCTCCGGAGGAAAAGGCAAGAGGGTTGACTATTTGCATTGCCCACATAGAGTATGAGACTGAAAAGCGTCACTATGCCCATGTAGATTGCCCTGGTCATGCTGACTATATCAAGAATATGATCACCGGCGCTGCTCAGATGGATGGAGCCATAGTGGTAGTCAGCGCCCCTGACGGTCCCATGCCCCAGACCAGAGAGCACATCTTACTGGCACGCCAAGTAGAAGTGCCCTGTATCATGATTGCCCTAAATAAGGTAGACCTGATGGATGACCAGGAACTGCTGGAGTTAGTAGAGCTAGAGCTAAGAGAGTTGTTGACCAAATATGGCTTCCCCGGGGATACCACACCAATAGTGCGAGTCAGCGCCATTAAGGCGCTAGAATGTGGTTGTGGCAAAAGAGAATGTGAGTGGTGCGGGAAAATATGGAAACTGATGGATACGATAGACGAATACATACCCGTTCCAGTGCGAGAAAAGGATAAACCCTTCTTAATGCCAGTTGAGGATGTCTTCAGCATTAAGGGGCGAGGCACTGTACCCACGGGAAGAGTGGAACGCGGGACAGTCAAGTCAGGCGATGAGGTGGAAATAGTAGGGTTGGCAGAAACCAAAAAGACGGTAGCCATTAGTCTGGAGATGTTTCACAAAACCCTGGATTACGCCGAACCTGGGGATGCTGTTGGGGTTCTACTTAGAGGTACAGAGCGAGAAGAGATAGCCAGGGGAATGGTGCTAGCTAAGCCAGGCTCTATTAAGCCGCATACTCAAGCTGAAGCTCAGGTATATATTTTGACTAAGGAAGAAGGAGGAAGGCATACACCTTTCTTTAATGGCTACAAGCCCCAATTTTACATCAGGACCACCGATGTTACTGGAGCTATTGAGCTACCAGCCGGGGTAGAGATGGCTATGCCTGGTGATGATGTAAAACTAACAGTAAAGTTAATCTACCCCGTTGCTCTAGAGGAGGGGCTAAGGTTTGCCATTAGAGAAGGAGGCAAGACTGTGGGGGCAGGAGTATTCACCCGCGTAATTGAGTAGGGAAACAGGTGGCAAAGAAAGCTGAAGCTAGGGATATTATTCACCTTGCCTGTACCCAGTGCAAGGAAAGAAATTATACTACTACCAAGAATAAAAGAAATGACCCGCAGCGACTAGAGCTAAGGAAATATTGCCCCCGCTGCCGACATCATACTTTGCACAGGGAGACCAAGTAGGAAGGATGAAAAGGACTGCCACCACAAAGGGGGGTGGCTCGAGATTCAAATTTTTTGCCGAGACTATAGCCGAGCTAAGAAAGGCAGTTTGGCCTACAAGGCAGGAGGCGATGAGATTGACTATCATAGTAATCGTTATTTGCCTTGTAGTGGGTATTATCCTCGGGGTGATAGATTATGGCTTTACCCACCTAATGAGGGAGATCTTCTTGGGAGGGGATTAGGCTATGGACGAAGATGAGAAGAAGTGGTACATGATCCATACCTATACAGGACGCGAGAGTCAGGTTAAGGCAAATCTGGAGCAACGCATTAAGTCCATGGATGCTGGAGAGGACATATTCCAGGTAGTGATACCCACCATGGAGGAGATTGAAATAAAGGAGGGGCAACGACGCACCGTAGCGAAGAAACTCTTCCCCGGCTATGTTCTTGTCCAGATGAAGATGAATAATGAGAGCTGGAATGTAGTCCGCAACACCCCAGGGGTTACCAGCTTTGTCAGCAACCAAGATGACCAGGGTAAACTTATTCCTACTCCTTTAGAGGAGGGAGAGGTAGAGGCTATTCTGGAAAGGGCGAAGGCTGGAGTGCCTCAGGTCAAGGTTGGCTTGAGCAAGGGGCAGAGCGTACGCATTACTGATGGTCCCTTCATTGATTTCGCTGGCGTGATTGATGACATTAACCCAGAGAGGGGCACAGTAAAGGTATTAGTTTCTTTCTTTGGGCGGGAAACACCTGTGGAGCTCGACCTCCTGCAAGTAGATAGGCTTTAGAGATGGCAAAGAAGGTAAAAGCCGTTGTCAAATTGCAGTTGCCTGCTGGCAAGGCTACCCCGGCCCCTCCGGTAGGTCCGGCCTTGGGACAGCATGGTGTCAATATAATGGCTTTCTGCAAAGAGTACAACGATCGCACAGCCTCTCAGGAAGGCACTATTATCCCTGTGGAGCTTACCATCTACGATGACCGCTCGTTTAGTTTTACTCTGAAGACACCGCCCACTGCTGAGCTCCTGCTAAAGGCTTTAGGAGTAGAGCAAGGCAGCGGCTCTCCAAGGGGGCAAAAAATTGGCAAGATATCCCCGGAAAAGATTCGAGAGATTGCTCAAATTAAAATGAAAGACCTTAATACCTCTGACCTTGAAAAAGCTATAGGCATTGTCAAAGGTACAGCGCGCAGCATGGGAATTGAGAGTGAATAGCTAATGGCAAGACGTGGTAAAAAGTATCAAGAAGCTATCAAGCTAGTAGAGCGAAACAAAGCATATCCCTTCCCAGAAGCCATTGAGTTAGCCAAGAAGACAGCTTACACTCGCTTCGACGAGACCCTGGAACTTCATCTCCGTATGAATCTCGACTCGCGTAACGCTGATCAGCAGGTAAGAGGGATTGCTTTGTTACCCCATGGCTTGGGGAAGAAGATTCGCGTTCTGGTATTTGCCCAGGGTGAAGCAGTCGGTATTGCTGAGGAAGCTGGCGCGGATTACGTGGGCGGCGAAGAGATGGCTAAAAAAGTTGAGGAGGGGTGGTTGGATTTTGATGTGACCATCGCTACCCCTGACATGATGGGTAAGATAGGTAAGTTGGGGAAGATTCTTGGTCGTCGAGGGTTGATGCCAAATCCCAAGCTGGGAACGGTAGTCCCCCCTGCGGACCTCCCCAGAGTCATTAAGGAGGTTCGACAGGGCCGGGCGGAGTTCAAATTGGATCGAACAGGCAATATACATCTGCCCTTGGGGAAGGTGAGCTTTGAAGCAGATAAGCTGGTGGAGAACTTGTCCACAGCAATGGAGGCAATAATGAAAGCCAAGCCCAGTGGGGCAAAAGGCCAATACATTAAGAGAGCTACAATAGCTACCTCTATGGGACCGGGCATTAAACTCGACCTGGGGTCTCTACTGAGCACAGTTTAGCCGCAAAACCTTTTATAATTCTCCTCCCTAGCGGAAGGGCTGAGATATTATGCGGGATATTATGGTCTAGACCAAACAAAGGGGAAAGAAGGATGGTGGGAATAGTTTCGTATGGCGCCTATATCCCCATTTACAGATTAAGCCGGGAATCTATGGCTGCAGTTTGGGGAAGACCCCTCGGTCAAGGGGAAAAGGCAGTAGCCAATGCTGATGAAGACAGTATAACCATGGCAGTAGAGGCGGCCCTCGATAGTCTCACTGATATAGATCGACAGGTAGTTGATGGGCTTTATCTTGCCTCCACTACAACACCCTACCGGGAAAAGCAATCGGCCAGCATAGTAAGAGCGGCCACCGATCTCCGCGAGGAGATAACCACTGTAGATTTTGCCAATTCCTTAAGATGCGCCACAAATGCCATGAGTGCTGCCATTAACGCCATCAAAGCTGGAGAGGCAAAAAGGGTTATGGTAGTCGCTTCAGACTGCCAATTGCCAGCTCCAAACTCGGAATTTGAACCTCTCTTCGGCGATGGCGCTGCTGCCTTCCTGCTGGGGGATTCAGAAGTCGCTGTCAGTATTGAGGGAAGCTATACCCTCTCTAGCGAGTTCTACGATGTGTGGCGCAAGGAAAATGACCTTTACCCCTGGGCTTGGGAAGACCGCTTCATCAGAGACGAGGGTTACCAAAAGATTTTGCCTCAAGCCGTGCACGGGTTAATGAAGAAGTATAAGTTAGCGCCGAAAGATTTCGCTAAGGCAATCTTCTATGCTCCTGATGCCAGAACACATGCTGTCATAGCCAGGAACATTGGACTTGACCCTAAGAGTCAGGTCCAACTGCCAATGTTCGATTCCGTAGGTGATACGGGCTGTGCCCTTGCTCCTATGATGCTGGTAGCTGCTCTGGAAGAGGCCAAACCTGGTGATAAGCTCCTCTTCGCCTCCTACGGTGATGGAGCTGATGCTTATATCTTACAGGTGACAGAGCAAATCAAGAAGATTAGGAACAGACGAGGGATAAAGCGTCACCTAGCCTCGAAGATGAAGCTCTCCAACTATGGTGTTTATTTACAGATGCGTAATATGATGGAGTGGGCACCTGAGTTGCGCCCTCGCCGCCGCTCTAGTCTCACCTTTCTCTGGAGGGACCGGAAGATGTTCTATTCTCTCTATGGGCAAAAGTGCCAGAGCTGCGGTCAGATCCAGTACCCGAAACAGCGGGTTTGCATCTATTGTCAAACGAAGGACAACTTCGAAGAGGTCAGGCTCTCTGATAAGAAGGGTAAACTTTTCACCTATAGCATAGATGAACGAGCCAGGGAGATAATACTACCCCATGTTAGAGCCGTAATTGACTTAGAAGGTGGCGGCAGGTTCTATTCCTCACTGACAGATCGGGACATTGAGAAGATTGATGTTGGCTTGCCAGTGGAACTAACCTTCAGGATACTACTCGATGGAACAAGAGAAGGGTCAGGCTTTCGCAACTACATGTGGAAGGCCCGACCTATAAGATGTTAGGAGATAGAGGAGATGGCGGAAAGCATAAGGGATAAGGTGGCCATTATAGGCATGGGCTGCCCGCCATGGGGTGAGCGATGGGAGGCAGATATCTTCGACCTGATCACTGAGGCTGCCTACGAAGCCTTTGATGATGCTGGAGTAGAGCCGAAGCAGATTGAGTCAGCCTGGGTAGGATATTATGCTACTGATTATGCCACTACCGGGCTCGTTGTTTCCCAGACATTGCAACTGCAACAAATACCTGTTACCCATGTAGAGAATGGCTGTGGCTCTGGGTCAGAGGCTATCCGGGGAGCTGCCTATGGGCTGGCTTCCAAACAATATGACCTTGTTTTGGCATTGGGATATGAAAAGCTGAAGGATACTGGGTTCGGCGGGTTGGCCATGGCAGGGGCACCAGGGAAATGGTACCCCCTCTATGCCGCAGAGTTTGGGGCTGCACCAGGGCGCTATGCTCTGGCTGCTACAGCCTACTTCCGTAAGTGGGGGTTGAGTAAGGAGGAAGGCAAGAGAACACTGGCCAAGATATCTGTTAAGAGTCACCACAATGGCGCCCGAAACCCACGAGCTCACCTGAGGCGAGAAATAACAGTAGAGCAGGTGATGAATGCCCCCATAATTGCCTGGCCCCTAGGACTTTTTGATTGCTGCGGAGTAACCGATGGCGCAGCAGCCGCTATCCTTTGTCGCACTGAGGATGTGAAAAAATTCGCTGCTAACCATCCCCGCGATTACATAACTATTAAGGGCTTTGGCATCGCTGCTAGCCCAGGCTGGGGGAAAGAGAGGACTGATTACGACTTCACCTACTGGGATGCCACCGAGGCAGCCGCCAAGCAAGCTTATGCTCAGGCAGGGATAAGGAATCCTCGAAAGGAACTAAGCCTGGCTGAGGTTCACGACTGCTTCTCTATTGCAGAATTGATAGCAGTGGAGTCCTTGGGTATCTGTGAGTATGGACATGGCAAGGAGGATGTGGACGGGGGTGCTTGGGAGCAGGGAGGGGAGATACCTATAAATATAAGTGGCGGGTTGAAATCTTTCGGTCATCCTATTGGCGCTAGTGGCTGTCGGGAAGTTTTCGAGTTCTATACCCAGTTCCAAAGGAAAGCAGAGGAACCATCACGCCAGTTAAAGGATGTGAAGTTTGGGCTGGCTCACAACCAGGGCGGCTTCCCCGGGCAGTTTGTTTGTGGTATTACTATTACTGGAGACCCAGGATTATAAATTAGAAAGGAGAAAATGGTCGGGATAGTTTCTTATGGTGCCTATATTCCCATTTACAGGCTAAGCCGAGAGGCCATTAGCGCCATGTGGGTGAAGTCTCTCGGCAGAGGGGAAAAGGCAGTGGCCAATGCCGATGAAGATAGCCTGACGATGGGGGTAGAGGCTGTTTTGGACTGCTTAAATGGCATGGAGCGCCAGCAGGTTGATGGACTCTACTTCGCTACAGCATCGCCTCCCTATGTGGAAAAGCAATCAGCCAGCATAATAAGGGCAGCTGTTGATCTCCGGGAAGATATACCAACTATGGATATCGCCCATTCCTTAAGAGGGGCAAGCAGCGCTATGAAGGCAGCCATGGATGCTGTCCAGGCTGGTTCAGCCAGGAGGGTCATGGTAGCTGCTGCTGAATGCCGCATCCCTGCTCCAAACTCTGAATTCGAAGCTATCTTTGGAGATGGCGCGGCTGCTTTTCTAATAGGAGACTCCGATGTAGCTGCTATTATAGAAGGAAGCTATCACCTCTCCAGCGAGTTCATAGACGTGTGGAGAAAGCCAGAAGATGCCTACATGCAAACCTGGGAAGATCGATTCCTTAGAGATGAAGGTTATCTGAAGATTCTTTCTCAGGCAGTTTCAGCACTACTGAAGAAACATGGGCTGAGCCCGAAGGGCATTAGTAAAGCTGCTTTCTATGGTCCCGATGCCAGGACACACGCTGCTATAGTGAGAGCAATGGGGCTTGATGCCAAAACACAGGTACAGGCACCGATGTTTGATTCGGTAGGTAATACTGGCACAGCCCTGGCACCCATGACTCTGGTAGCTGCCTTGGAGGAGACAAAGCCAGGTGATAGAATACTATACGCCACCTACGGGGATGGAGCTGATGCATTCCTTCTGCGGGTGACGGAGCAAATTGAAAAAGTGAGAAATAGAAGAGGGATAAAGCGTCACTTAGCATCAAAACTCATGCTCCCTGGCTACGGGAAATATGTAGAGATACGCGAACTTATGGAGTGGGAAGCCGGACGTCACCCCTCTCGGCGAAGTTCCCTGCCGGTGATATGGCGAGAACGCCAGCACCTTTTTCCCCTCTACGGGCAGAAGTGTCGGGCCTGCGGAAATATTCAGTTCCCCAGACAGAGGGTATGCATATATTGTCAGGCAAAAGATGACTTTGAACTCGTCAGACTCTCTGACAAGAGGGGCACCCTGTTTACCTTCAGCATGGACGAGCGGGCTATGGAAGTAGTGCTGCCTAAGGTTTTCAGCGTGGTCGACTTAGAGGGCGGAGGCAGGTTCTACAGTGTGATGACAGACCGGGATCCTTCGAAGATCGAGGTGGGAATGACATTAGAGATGACCTTCAGGAGACAACTGGAAGGGTCAGGTCTGCATAACTACTTCTGGCGAGTTCGCCCTATAAGATGCTAAGAGGAGAAGAATGGAGAGCTTAAAAGATAAAGTAGCCATAGTCGGTATGGGTTGCACCCCTTTCGGTGAGTTTTGGGACAAAGATCCCGTTGACTTGATTGTAGATGCTGCCTTTGAAGCCTTTGAGGACGCCGGGGTAGAGGCGAAGAATATTCAAGCTGCCTGGGTGGGATACACTGCATCTGACACAGCAATGACCGGGATTATTCTCTCCAGCGCCCTGCAGTTGCAATACATCCCCGTTACCCGTGTGGAAAATGCCTGCGGCACCGGTGCAGAGACTATCAGAGGAGCAGCTCTAGCGCTCGCTTCCAAAACCTACGACCTTACCCTAGCAGTCGGCTGGGATAAGCTGAAGGATGCTGGTTTTGGGGGAATCGGGCAGGCCTTTCCTGGCAAGTGGCATCCTGTCTACGGAGCAGCCCCGGAAATCGGCGGTGCAGTAGCCCGCTATGCTCTAGCTGCCACCAGATACTTCTCCAAGTATGGCTTGAGTCCAGAGGAAGGTAAAAGGCTTCTAGCTAAAATATCAGTGAAAAGCCATTACAATGGCGCTCGAAACCCCAAAGCCTGGCTGCGGCGGCAGTTAACTATAGAGGAGGTGTTGAACGCCCCGTTAATAGCTTGGCCTCTGGGGCTTCTTGACTGCTGTGGAGTAAACGATGGAGCATCAGCAGCCATCCTTTGCCGCACTGAGGATGCTAAGGCCTTTAGACCGAAGGGTGACTATATCACCATCAAGGGGGTGGGAATTTCCTGCGGCCCGGGTTGGGGTAAAGAGAGGGTTACCTATGACTTCACCACCTGGGAGGAAACAGAGGCAGCGGCTAGGCAAGTGTATCAGATGGCCGGAATAAAAAATCCTAGGAAGGAACTAAGCTTAGCCGAGGTTCATGACTGCTTCTCTATCGCTGAATTAATTGCAGTGGAATCCTTGGGTATATGCCAGAAGGGACATGCTAAAGAAGACATTGAGTCCGGGGCCTGGGAACAGGGAGGAGAGATACCAGTAAATATAAGCGGGGGATTGAAATCCTTTGGCCATCCCCCCGGTGCTAGCGGAGGTCGTGAGGTCTACGAGTTCTATAAGCAATTTCAGGGGAAGGCAGAGGAGCCCTCCCGCCAGCTAAAGGATGTCAAGCTTGGTCTAGCTCATAATCAGGGCGGTCACCCTGGTAACTTTGTATGTGGACTTACTATCATTGGTGAGCCTCCATCAAAAATAAGATAAGGAGGATATAATCCTTTATATATTCGCCATTTAAAGTTATGATCTTGCCGTAGACAGCGGGTGTCCCTGAGGCTTAAAGCGTCTGCCTGCAGAGGTGAGTGTGGAAGTCTAGAACTAGTCTTTATTTTGCCCCGGGGTCACTAACCTCAGGGGCTTAATTTTTAAGGCTGGAAATAAAAGGGGAAAGAGATGATCCGAGAGAAAAAAGAGGAAGTTGTTAAGAGAGTCGAGGAATGGCTTCTAAATTGCAAAGTAGCCATTGTCACAGACTATCGGGGGATGACAGTCAGCGAAATGAGCCAGTTGCGTCGCCAGCTAAGGGAATCCGGTACTGAATACCATGTGATC
Source organism: uncultured Dehalococcoidia bacterium (assembly GCA_964573655.1). Classification (GTDB taxonomy): domain Bacteria; phylum Chloroflexota; class Dehalococcoidia; order UBA2247; family RBG-13-53-26; genus CAYWDP01. Next base: position 6,126 of record CAZNKW010000010.1, on the reverse strand, counting down.
AAGAATAACCTGGCCCGTATCGCTGCGGAGAGAGCTGGTAAAGAAGAACTGAAGAACCTCTTGAAAGGCCCTTCCGCAATAGCCTTCGGTTATGGCGAGTCTGCTGAGACAGTCAGAGTACTGAGCGAATACATCCGCTCAGCCAGAGTTTCCCTCAGGATTAAGGGAGGCCTGCTCAAGGAGAGATTGCTTAGTCCCGATGAGATAGTAGCTCTCTCCACACTGCCCCCAAGGGAGGTGCTGCTCAGTCAGTTGATGCAACAGATGCAGGTGCCAATTTCCTCACTGTTGGCAGTTCTTAGTGCTAACCTAACAGGAATCGTTCGAGTCTTACAGGTAAGAAAACAACAACTAGAAGGAGGTTAAAGCAATGACGAAGGAGGAAATAATATCCGCTATCAAGAACATGACCGTTCTCGAGCTAGCGGAGCTAGTGAAAGCCCTAGAAAAGGAGTTGGGGGTTAGTGCTGCCCCCGTAGCCGTGGCAGCCCCGGCTGCCGCAGCCCCGGCAGCACCATCGCCAGAGGTAGAGGAGAAAGCAGAGTTTACCCTTATCCTCAAAGAGATAGGCCCTAATAAGATTAATGTGATCAAAGTGGTACGAGAAGTAACTACCCTGGGACTAAAGGAGGCAAAGGAACTAGTGGAAAGTGCCCCCAAGGCAGTGAAAGAGGGAATCTCCAAAGAGGAATCCAACCTTATAAAAGAGAAGCTAGAGGCAGTTGGCGCCACCGTTGAGATTAAGTAAGCCCCACAAAATCTTCGATCTTGCGGGGGCCCTGCTCTTGGAACCCCAGCAAGCTGGAGAGCATAGAATTCTAGTAACTCAAGGGGAGCGATAATCTAGGACTATAACCTTTGTTTCTAAGGGAAGGTTTGACCTAGTGATAGAAAGCTTAGGCTGAGGGATGACCTCCCTCAGCCCCATTTCCTTAATGAATTTGCTTAAAGGCTCAAGCCAAGTTACCACTTCTGTCCTGTAGTGCATAGGAATGACAACTTTGGGATTAAGGAACCTCACTATCTCAGCCGCCATTTTTGCGTCGGTGGTAGAGACACCCCCCACCGGAACGAATAGCACTGCGGCATCGCTCAACTCTTCTAACTGGCGTGGCGAAGGCAAGTGACCTAAGTCTCCTAGATGGCAGAGCCTCATATCTTCCATTTCGATAAGGTAGGTAGTATTCCTTCCCCGATTTCTACCTTGCTCTGAGTCATGGAAGTTAGCCAGGCCAATGATGAAAACACCACTAATCTCATATTCACCGGGTCGGTGGAGCACTTTAGGATTGCCATCTACACCGGCTGAGTAGCTATGACCAGGGTGGTGATGACTCAGGGTTACAATGTTCGCTGTGGGCTTAACCCAGGGATAACCTATGCTTTCCTCATAAGGATCGGTAACTAATGTTACCTCTTTACCTTTAATCTTAAAGCAAGAATGCCCTAGCCAGGTAATTTCCATAATTTAAGAAGTCCGTCCCAAAACTTCCGGATAGACCCACAAGCGGGGCTCACATCGCCCATACCGAGAACTGTTTACCTGTCACCTTGACCTTAAACCAAATGCAGGCGAGGAGTCCAGATTCTTCACTTCGCAATGTTATGGAATCCGCCACCGCTGTCCAATGTCCACCTCTCCGTTATAAGATTCCTTCGGAGCAATCCCTTTTGTCAACGCCGCAGCCACTACAGCTTTAGTTATGTCACCAGCGACAAAAGGTATAGTGCCAACCATAAGTAAGGGTAAGAAGCCTCTTCCTTCATAGGGACCTAACCCGAAAATAGGGTAGTCTTTTAGCCATTCTTCATAGTGGAAGGTACTCAGCCAGAGTAACCCCATTCCGTGTATTAAGACGAAATTGGCCAAGAGCATTAGTCCCAGCATGGGGAGAAATTTCCGCGAGTTAATAAAGGTATCGGTAAAGTATCCCAAAAAGAGAGCCGCTAGGATGAAACCTATTATGTATCCTCCGGTTACACCAGTAAGGTAGCTGATACCACCTGACCAACCAGCAAACCAAGGCACTCCACAAGCTCCTATCCCAGCATAAAAGCCCTGACTCAATCCGGCATACCATTTTCCCAGTAGCACACCACTGAGTAATACAGCAAAGGTTTGCCCTGTAATAGGCACAGGTGACCAAGGAATAGGAATTTTGATTTGAGCCATTAGTCCAGTGAGACAGGCCATACCCAGGGCTAGACAGACTTTTTGCACTACCCCTAGTTCATATCGCCATCTAAAGGCGTTGTACCTCCAGTACCTATACTTCTCTGCGTAAGTAGCTATCGCCATTTTCTCTCCTTGCTTTAATCGGTCGACTAAGGCAACTGTATTACTTTAACCATAGCAATATATCAAAGGTAGCTATTCAA
>CAZNKW010000010.1:0-3737 GCA_964573655.1 uncultured Dehalococcoidia bacterium | reverse complement strand
TCTCCCTCCTTGCTTTAGACGGTCGCCTAAAGCGACTGCACTGCTTTAGCCTAGGAATATAGCAAAGGTAGCTATCAAAGTCAACCCTCACTATGCCGAGGTTGCTTAATAACGCTACCTGTCATTGCGAGCGAAGCGAAGCAATCTCAATATTGGCTTCAGAGATTGCTTCGGCACTTTGTGCCTCGCAATGACATTAAATAACCTCACCATGCGCCTGTTCAGTTATACCGATTTTCCCAGCAAGGGCAAAGGTGAGAACAACTAGCCTACAACAAGCTCCTCCTGCCTCCTTCTTGAGGCAGCGAATTTACCTATCTCTACTACGATGACAATCGAAAAACCAGCTAGAACCACCACTCCCCAATCGATTAGGCTCAAGCTATAAGTGTTGAATGGGCCTTGGAAGAAAGGCACATAGATTACCATCAAGGAGAGCGCTAAGCTGGAGGCTACTGCAGCTAACAGCCACTTATTGGCAAAGGGACTAACCTTGAATATGGAATATCTCTCCGAGCGACAATTAAAGCAGTTGAATAACTCTAACATTATAAGGGTGGCAAAGCACAAGCACTGCGCTTCAACATGGTCCTTGTCGGAGAGAAGTGCCCACAGAAATACCCCCAAAGTAGCCGCCATCGTCCATAATCCTGCCCCTCCAATAAAGGTTATCAAAGAACGGGAGAAAACGCTTTCCTTTCGCTTGCGTGGTGATTGCCGCATGATATCCGGTTCAGCCGGGTCTACTGCTAGAGCTAATGCTGGCAATCCGTCAGTAACCAGATTTACCCACAGAAGCTGAAGGGCAACCAGTGGGAGCACGTGCTCTTCTATCACTGTGGTGGTAACAACAAAGGCTATCAACATGAGCAATACTTCGCCTACATTGCAGGAGAGCAAATACATGAGGAATTTCTTAATATTGGCGAAGATGCCCCTTCCCTCTTCTATAGCGGCTACAATCGAGGCAAAGTTATCATCGGCCAGCACCATGGCCGCTGCCTCTTTGCTGACATCCGTCCCGGTGATTCCCATAGCTACTCCAATATCAGCCTTCTTCAACGCTGGCGCATCATTTACCCCATCCCCGGTCATGGCTACCACATGTCCTTTCTTCTGCAAGGCCTCTACTACCCGCATCTTGTGAGCCGGCGATACCCTGGCATAAACCTTGATCTTTTCCACTATCTTATCTAACTCAGCATCACTCAGCTTATCTAGCTCACTTCCAGTGATAGCCAAACCCTCCTCATCCAATAAGCCTAGCTCCTTAGCAATGGCCATGGCAGTCAGCTTGTGGTCACCGGTAATCATCACTGACTCTATCTTTGCTTGGTTGCAAACCTGGACCGCTCCCTTAACCTCCTCTCGGGGAGGGTCAATCATCCCAGCCAACCCTACAAAAACCATCCCCTTCTCTGCCTCTTCAGTCGACTCTGCCTGTCCCACCTGCTTATATGCCATACCCAATACTCGCAGGGCTTGCCCTGCCATCTGCTTATTTATCTCCAATATCTGCAGCTTATCCTGCTCAGTCAGCTCCTTTTCCTGTCCATCAGTATAAAGGCGATCGCAGGAGCTCAGAATCACCTCAGGGGCTCCCTTCGAGTAGGCAATCTTGCCCCGAGGTGTATCATGAACGGTGGTCATCTTCTTCCTCTCCGAGGAAAAAGGAACCTCACCCACGCGAGGGGATTGAGTGAGCAACCCCTCTGGCTCTATTCCTGCTTTGGCGGCTACCACTACCAAAGCCCCCTCGGTAGGGTCACCCTTGAGCTGCCAGACTCCGTTTATGTTGACAAGATAGGAATCATTACACAAGGCAGCTGCCTGGAGCAGTGTTTGCAGATGGGAATCATGTTGGGGATCAAAAACTATGCCATCCAGATAGAATTCCCCCTTTGGTTCATAGCCCACCCCGGTGACATCAATTATCTTGTCATTAACATAGAGCTTCCTCACTGTCATCTCATCCTGGGTTAAGGTGCCGGTTTTGTCCGAGCAGATGAAGGTAGCACATCCCAGGGTTTCTACTGCAGGGAGGCGACGCATCAGGGCGTGGCGCTTTGCCATCCGTTGCACTCCCAAAGCTAGAGAGATAGTTACTACGGCGGGCAAAGCCTCAGGAACGGCGGCTACTGCCAGGCTTACTCCCCAGATAAAGGCATCTATAATGCGGTCAAACATTTCAACCATAATCCCTACCACAGCTACTATGGCGCAGATAACCAGGCAGGCAATACCCAGTATTTTACCTACCTTATCCAGGCTAACCTGCAACGGGGTAGGGGGTGCCTTCACCTCCTGCAGCACGCCAGCAATCTTGCCAAACTCAGTCACCATTCCAGTGCCAGTGATAATAGCTTTTCCCCTCCCATAGACCACAATGGTGCCCATATGCACCATGTTCCCTCTATCGCCCACTGGCACACCACCAGGGATAGCCACAGTGACTTTATCCACCGGGGTTGATTCCCCAGTCAAGGCAGCCTCATCAGCCTTTAGGTTAGCAGCCTCAGTAAGTCGGGCATCAGCCGGAACACGGTCACCCGTTCGCAGCAAAATTATATCCCCGGGTACTAATTCTCGGGCAGGGATATCCTTTTCCTTTCCATCCCTGATTACTGCAGCAGTGAGGGCAGTCATCTGCTTCAGGGCTTCCATCGCCTGCTCAGAGCGATATTCCTGCACAAAGCCAAGGATGGCAGAGAACAGCACAATAACCGCAATCAGGATGGGGTCCCAGATATCGCCCTCTCCCCTCACCGCCAGTGCTGCAGAGACAATGGCAGCAATTAAGAGGATGATGATAAGAAAGCTTTTGAACTGCTCCAAGAGGAGCATCCAGGGGGAAATCTTTTTCTCTTCCGCCAGCTCGTTTGGTCCGAACTGAGCCAGGCGGCGTTGGGCTTCCTCTGAACTTAGCCCTTGTGGATTCGAGTCGAGTTCTTGGATAGCTTCAGCTATCTCTAAACTATGCCATGCCTTTGCCGTTGCAGAAATCTTCTCTCTCATTAGACAAAATGGGGCACCAGCATCAATACTGCCCCTCCCGCTACCACTGAGGCAATCTGACCTGCAGTGTTTGCCCCAGCAGCATGCATCAGCAGATGATTGTAAGGGTTAGCTTCCAAGCCCACTTTTTGCACTACCCGGGATGACATGGGGAAGGCTGATATCCCGGCTGCTCCAATCAGCGGATTCACCTTCTTCCCGGTTAAGTAGCACATTATCTTGCCAAGGAAGACCCCAGCAGCGGTATCCAGGGCGAAGGCAACTACCCCTAATACAAATACCAGGATAGTCTCTGGCTCGAGGAATTGCTTCCCAATCATCATTCCCCCGACAGTGATACCAAGGAGGATGGTGACGATATTCACCATCTCGTTCTGAGCGCTGGCCGAAAGAGCTTTGGTCACTCCGCATTCCCGGAGCAGATTACCGAACATCAAGAAGCCAATAAGCGGGGTGGCCATAGGGCAGATTAGTGCTACTATCGCTGTGGTAACTATAGGGAAGAGAATCTTGGTCCGCTGTGAAACAGTCCCTGCCTTGATAGGCATCTTTATCCTTCTCTCCTCTTTAGTGGTCATGAGCTTCATCACCGGTGGCTGGATAATGGGGACTAGAGCCATATAGGAATAGGCAGCTACCACAATGGCAGCACGATACACGGTATCAAACTCGGTGGAGACATAAATTGAGGTGGGACCATCAGCCGAGCCAATGATGCCAAC
>CAZNKW010000009.1:0-16118 GCA_964573655.1 uncultured Dehalococcoidia bacterium | reverse complement strand
TAAGGGCATGGTCAGTAATATTGGCTACCTTGCCCCTGACGAAGTTGACCCCCTCTTGCTGAAGCCGTTCGTAAAACTCCTCGTATCCCTTTCCCGAGCAACGCATATCAATATACATTTGATAGACATCACCCCCGGTCTTCTCCTTGAACAGGTGGGAATACTTGAGGGCATACATGCAGCATATCTGGGAGCAATAGGAATGGTAGTTCTTATCACGGCTGCCTACACAATGGACAATGGCTAGGCTTCGTGGCTCTCGCCCATCTGCTAGCTTCAATTTACCCCCAGTTGGCCCGGACGGGCTGCATAGCCGCTCAAACTCCAAGCTGGTGAAAAGATTAGGATAATGCCCATAGCCATATTGCGAAATGTCGGCAGGATCAAAGATATCGTATCCAGTAGCCACGATAATAGAGCCAACCTGCAGGTCTATAAGCATATCCTCCTGCTGGAAATTGATGGCTTTTGCCTCACAGAAGCGTTCACAAGCACGGCAGGTCCCCTTGGAGAAGTAGACACAACGCTCACGGTCAATAACAGGGATATTAGGCACCGCTTGAAGCGATGGGGTATAGATAACCTTCCTCAAACCTAGGCCGACTTCAAACTCACTCAGTGTTGTCCATGGGCATTTCACTTGGCAAACGCCACAACCTGTGCATTTCTCCTCATTCACGTAGCGCGCTTTACGCTTAACCTTAACAGTGAAGTTACCTATATATCCTGAGACATCAACAACTTCACTATAAGTTAGCAGCCTGATGTAGGGATGACGGGCTACCTCTGTCATCTTAGGAGTGAGAATACACGCAGCGCAGTCCAAAGTAGGAAAGGTCTTATCAAACTGCGCCATATGTCCACCAATGCTGGGCTCCTTTTCCACCAGATACACCGGATGGTTGGAATTGGCAATCTCTAGAGCGGCCTGAATGCCAGCGATACCCCCTCCAAGCACCAAGGTGGCCGGGAAAATGGGCACTGCTCTCTCCTCCAAGGGATGATGTAAGGAAACCCGCTCTACTGCCGCTCTAACCAACCGCTTTGCTTTTTCTGTGACAATCTCCCCTGGCTCATGAATCCAGGAACATTGCTCTCTGATATTAGCTTGCTGAAACATGTAGGGGTTAAGCCCGCTTTCCTTCAACACACCTCGGAACGTCTGCTCATGCAGACGCGGGGAGCAAGCTGCCACTACGACCCGATTGATTCCTAGCTGCCGGATGTCTTCCCGGATCAACTTTTGCCCTGGATCGGAGCACATAAAACTATAATCTCGGGATACTACTACGCCGTCCAGCCCTTGAGCAAATTTAGCTACCTCCGCTACATTAATATTGCCGGCAATGTTGGTGCCGCAATGGCAAATATACACCCCGATCTTAGGCTCATCATATTGAGTAGCGTCCACTTCGGCCTCCTTTTTGTTCTTTCACCCCTCGGCAGACTGTCTCTCTCCGACTAGACTTCTCTCCACCACCTTCGTCAGTTCTGCCATATCAAACGGCTTCTGAATATACGCGTAGGGCTTGACTTCAGCGACCATCTCCCTGTCAGGTTCTAAGGCTGAAATAACAATTAGCGGTACTTCTTCAGGCAACCCAAGCTTGTTCAGAAGTTTAGCCAGGAACCAACCATCACAGTCCGGAAGCCGGGTATTTAACAATATTAGGTCTGGCTTCTCCTCAAACAAGTATTTCACGGCGTCGGCTCCCTTACCGAAAATTTTCACATCGTAACCCCTCTTGCTCAGACACGTCTCTATAGCTCTCGAAAGGAGTAAGTTGTCATCCACGATTACAATTCTTTTTCTTGCCATGGCGAAGTTAAACCGAGGGGAAGATACCATTGCCTTTTGTATTATCGTAGTCCCAAAACTATAAAGGAGGCATAAAAATGCGGGGGGAATTTATTAGAGTTTTATAAGGATTTTTCTAATTCCTGGCACAAGCGGTAGCGCGCCACCAGAAGCCTTTTAAGAGAGCATGTAGGAAAACAAGTCAATCTCTTTTTCCCACCTTACGCCTGCTGAGTTGCCTTATCGTCTACAAACCGAGTTCTCTTGTATCCTATGCCTTCTTATTGATCGCTGTTTTGCATTTGAGGAGGGTCTCCCAGATAAGCTTCTCTAGCTGTTCAGGAGTAACAGGCTTGATTAGATAATCAACGGCACCCAGCTTCATCGCCTCAACTGCCAGCTCCACTGAGGGATAGGCCGTTATAACGATGCACTTACTATGCGGCTTTATTTCCTTTGCCTCCCTTAGCACCTGGAGCCCACTTTTGCCAGGTAATCTCAGATCCACAATCAGGACATCAAAGTCCCCTTTCTTTATCAGCTCCAGTGCTTCTTCACCCGTTTCAGCCGTTGCCACCTGGTAGATATCCTTAAGCCAATCCTTGAGCGACTCCCGTAGAATTGCCTCGTCCTCTACAATCAGGACGGAGCCCCCTTCGGCGGAACGCTGTCCCACACTTTGCGCTATGAGTTTGAGTACGTAGTCTTGAATAGACGTGTCTTCGTATACACATCTGACCTTTAGCTTTCTGTAGAGCTCTTCATCCATTCTTATGTGAATCTGTTTTCGTTCTTCATTCATGTCTTTGTTCCGGGCGTGAAAGTTTCAAAGTGCGGTATCTTGGGCTCTTTGTACAATATGCCAAAGAACCCCCCGTATGTCAAGGGGATGTCCGGTGTAGGTCGGGCACGCTGGTAAGAAAGCTGTGGTCACAGGGCGATATGCCAACCAATTATCACTCTGAGCCGAAGCGAAGAATCTCAGAGATTCTTCGTCGTCCAAATTCCTTTGGACTCCTCAGAATGACATTACTAAGCACCCTCTAGACACTGCACTTGACAAGGTTGACGGGACTTCGGTATATTGATACCAAGGTGCCGATAGACCTATCTCGAGTTTACATGATTAAGCTCACCCATGTTATTACCACCGGCGTATGTTTGTGACAATACTGCTATCTGAAACCTAAAGGTGTCAACAGAAGTGGAACCTCGAATCGGGGTATATATCTGTCATTGTGGTAGTAATATTGCTGGTACGGTTGATGTGGCAGAGGTTACCCGCTTTGCTAAGGATTTGGATTCAGTAATAGCAGCTCGCAACTATAAGTTCATGTGCTCCGAACCAGGGCAAAACCTGATCAAAGAGGATATTAAAGCACTAGGTCTCAATCGTATAGTTGTTGCCTCTTGCTCGCCGACACTGCATGAGCCCACATTCCGCCGTGTTTGCCAGGAGACCGGGATAAACCCCTACCTGTTTCAAATGGCAAATATCCGGGAACAGTGCTCATGGGTTACCGAAGACCATGACGGGGCGACAGAGAAGGCCAAGGCACTGGTCAGCGCTGCAGTAAGGCGAGTTTATTATCACCAACCTCTGGAGAGGAAAGAGGTTCCCATCAATCCTAATACTCTGGTGGTAGGTGGTGGTATTGCCGGCATCCAGGCAGCACTGAAAATTGCTGATTCGGGACATAAGGTCTATCTAGTGGAAAGAACTCCTAGCATTGGTGGGCACATGGCACAACTGGACAAGACCTTTCCTACGCTGGATTGCTCAGCCTGTATTCTTACTCCCAAGATGACACTGGTGGGTTCTCACCCTCATATTGAGCTGATGACATATAGCGAAGTGATCGAGGTCTCTGGGTATATCGGTAATTTCAAGGCTAAGATTAGGAAAAAGGCGCGGTATGTTGATGAGGATAAGTGTACCGGCTGCAGTCTATGCCAGGAGAAGTGTCCGTGGAAGGTACCGAGTGAGTTTGATCTTGGTCTAGGCAAAAGAAAAGCTATCTATACTCCCTTTGCTCAGGCGGTACCTAATATACCTGTTATTGATACCCAGCACTGCGCTTACTTCTTGAAAGGCACCTGCCGTGCCTGCGAGAAGTTTTGTGAGGCAAAGGCTATTAATTTCGAGCAGGAAGACGAAGTAATTGAAATCGACATCGGTAACATAATTTTGGCTACCGGCTATGATGTCTTTCAGCCTGATGGTATTTATAAATATGGTTACGGGAAACTGGCTAATGTTGTCACCAGCCTCGAGTTTGAGAGGCTAGTTAATTCTGCGGGACCAACACAAGGCGAAATTGTACTTAAAGATGGCCGTCATCCTGAGAGCATTGCTATTATCCACTGTGCCGGTAGTAGAGATAAAGACTATCATGAGTATTGCTCCCGCGTTTGTTGCATGTATTCCATGAAGTTCAGTCACCTGATAAGGGAGCATATTCCCGGAGCCAAAGTCTATGAGTTCTATGTAGACATTAGGAGCTTCGGTAAGGGCTATGAGGAGTTCTATAATCGAGTTACTGACGAAGGGACAGTCTTTATCCAGGCCCGACCCGGTGCGGTAACTAACATACCTGAAAAACCCGAAGAGGAAGGTAAGCTTATTGTTCAATATGCATTAAAGGGTGACTCACAGCATCGCCAACCGGTAGATATGGTTATTATAAGCACTGCTTTGGAACCACAGCGAGATATGGAGGCTGTTGGTCGACTATTCGGTGTTAGCCGCAGTGCTGATGGCTTCTTCTTGGAAAGACACCCCAAGATGGACCCAGTAGCTACTATGAGTGACGGCATATTTGTAGTCGGTTGTTGTCAAGGACCAAAGGATATACCTGACACTATTGCTCAAGCTTCGGCTGCTGCCGCTCGAGTCCTGGCAATGATTAGTAAGGGTCAGGTCGAGGTTGAGGCAACTACAGCAGTTATTGATGAAGAGCGCTGTGCTGGCTGCCGCACTTGTGAAGGTCTTTGCCCTTTTAGAGCTATTTCCTTTGACAAGGAAAAGAGTGTCAGCCGAGTTAATGAAGCTCTGTGCAAGGGGTGTGGGGTGTGCGTGGCAGCCTGCCCTAGTGGTGCTATCACTGGCAAACATTTCACCACTGAACAGGTCATGGCTGAGATTGCAGGAATATTGATTTGAGGTAATGCAGGAGGCTAGAAGTGGAACCTCGAATCGGCGTCTATATCTGTCATTGTGGCAGTAATATTGCTGGTACGGTTGATGTGGCAGAGGTTACCCGCTTTGTTAAGGATTTGGATTCAGTAATAGCGGCTCGCAACTATAAGTTCATGTGCTCCGAACCAGGGCAAAACCTGATCAAAGAGGATATTAAAGCACTAGGTCTCAATCGTATAGTTGTTGCCTCTTGCTCGCCGACACTGCATGAGCCCACATTCCGCCGTGTTTGCCAGGAGACCGGGATAAACCCCTACCTGTTTCAAATGGCAAATATCCGGGAACAGTGCTCATGGGTTACCGAAGACCATGACGGGGCGACAGAGAAGGCCAAGGCACTGGTCAGCGCTGCAGTAAGGCGAGTTTATTATCACCAACCTCTGGAGAGGAAAGAGGTTCCCATCAATCCTAATACTCTGGTGGTAGGTGGTGGTATTGCCGGCATCCAGGCAGCACTGAAAATTGCTGATTCGGGACATAAGGTCTATCTAGTGGAAAGAACTCCTAGCATTGGTGGGCACATGGCACAACTGGACAAGACCTTTCCTACCCTGGATTGCTCAGCCTGTATTCTTACTCCCAAGATGACGCTGGTAGGTCAACATCCAAACATTAAGATAATGAGCTATAGCGAAGTAGAAGGGGTATCGGGCTATATTGGTAATTTCAAGGTCAAAATTAGGAAGAAAGCTCGGTATGTGGATATTAAGAAGTGTAACGGCTGCGCTGAGTGTGAGAGGGTATGCCCAGTTGAAATACCTTCCGAGTTTAACCTGAGACTGGCTAAAAGGAAAGCAACATATCGTCCCTTCCCTCAGGCAGTCCCTAATTTTTTTACCATCGACAAGCGAGGTGCTCCGCCCTGTCGGACTGCCTGTCCAGCCGGCGTTGATGCACAAGGCTATGTAGCCCTTATTTCACAGGGTAAATTCAAAGAAGCTCTGGAGGTGTTCAGGAGGACACAACCCTTCGCTGGTGTTTGTGGGCGGGTCTGCACTCATCCCTGCGAAGCCGACTGTGAAAGGGGAAAGGTTGATGAACCAATAGCCGTCCGCTATCTAAAGCGCTTCATGGCTGACTATGAACTCAAGGTGGGCAGGGCAAAAGTCGCTCCAGTTGAAAGGATGAAGCAGGAAAGAGTAGCTATCATCGGCTCCGGACCAGCCGGCTTATCCTGTGCGTACGACCTAGTTAGGATGGGATATGGGGTTACCGTCTTTGAAGCTGCGCCTAAAGCCGGTGGCCTAATGCGCTATGCTATCCCTGAATACAGGTTGCCCCAGAAAATGCTAGATAATGAAATTAGCTATATTAAAGAACTGGGGGTAGAGATCAAGACAAACACCCCAATGAAGGACTTTAAGGAAATCTTCAGCCAGGGTTATGACGCAGTATTCCTCGGTACTGGCGCAGGTATGAGCCAGAGGATGGGTATTCCCAATGAAGATGCCGAGGGAGTAGTTTATTCACTTGATTTCCTTAGACAGGTGAATTTGGGGGCAGAGGTCAAAATTGGAAAGCGCGTAGCAGTTATCGGTGGTGGCAATGCAGCAGTAGATAGCGCCAGAGTGGCCATACGCCAGGGGGCCGAAGAGGTTACCATGGTGTATCGGCGCTCTCGAGTCGAGATGCCTGCTCTTCGCACTGAGGTGGAGGAGGGGGAGCGGGAGGGGGTGAAGATTCATGTTCTGGCAGCGCCAGTGGCGTTTCTGACAGAAAAAGGTCGGTTAACAGGCATGCGATGTGTTCGAATGCAGTTGGGCGAACCCGACGAGAGTGGACGTCGTCGACCAGTACCGATTAGAGGTTCTGAATTTGATATACCTGCTGACAATGTAATCATTGCTGTTGGCCAGGCTGTGGATAAATCAGCGTTAGCCAAAGAGCTTGAATATACCAGTTTTGGGACTGTCTCAGTTGACCCGATTACCTTGCAAACGAATATTGAAGGTGTTTTTGCTGGTGGCGACGTCGTTTCCGGTCCGTCTGATATTATTTCCGCCATTGCGGCGGGCAAAGAAGCGGCTATTTCCATACACCATTACCTCAGGGGACTAGACCTGAAGAAAGGAAGACCAGCCCGCCGTGAAAGAGTAAAAGAGGTCTCAAAAGAGGGTGTGGCCATAAAGGCGAGAAAGACTATGCCAGTCCTTGAACTAGACAAACGGCAGGGCTTTGCAGAGGTAGAGCTGGGCTTTAGTGAAGAAATAGCCATTGAGGAAGCCAAGCGTTGTTTGAATTGTGCTATTTGCTCTGAATGTTTGGAGTGTGTCAAGGTTTGTGAGCCTGGGGCAATCAATCACGAAATGAAAGATGAAGTAGTTGAAGTAGACGTTGGCAATATCATCGTAGCTACTGGCTATGACTTGTTTAAGCCTGGCGGTGCTTATGAATACGGGTATGGACGCTTTGACAATGTTCTCACCGCACTTGAGTTCGAACGCATAGTTAATGCTGCTGGCCCAACTGAAGGTCATGTTCTGCTCAAAGATGGTTCAGAGCCTAAGACAATAGCTATTATCCATTGCGTCGGCAGCAGAGATAAGAACTATCATGAGTACTGCTCCCGCGTTTGTTGCATGTATTCCCTGAAACTTAGCCACCTTATAAGAGAGCATGTCCCTGGGTCTCAGGTCTATGAGTTCTATGTCGACATCAGAGCCTTTGGTAAAGGCTTTGAGGAGTTCTACAACCGAGTTATTAGAGAGGGCACTACTCTTATTGAGGCTCGTCCCAGCGGGGTCACGAACATAGCCGAAACACCAGCAGAGAGAGGGAAGCTTATTGTTCAGTATGAGGAAAATCATTCCGGCCTGCCACGCCGTTTGCCGGTGGATATGGTTATTCTAAGCACTGCTATGGAACCGCAGAAGGATGCTCAGAATGTTAGCCGATTATTCAACATCAGCAGAAGTGCCGATGGCTTCTTCCTAGAGCGGCATCCCAAGCTAGACCCTGTAGCTACGACTACCGATGGCGTCTTCGTGATTGGTTGTTGCCAGGGTCCCAAGGATATTCCAGATACTGTAGCTCAAGCATCAGCGGCAGCAGCTGAGGTTCTGTCAATGATTGGTCGGGCCAATGTGGAGATTGAAGCAGCCACGGCTTTTGTTGATGAAAAAATCTGTTCCGGTTGCCAGCTTTGCATGCGTGTCTGCCCTTATAACGCCATTACCTTTATCGAGGGAAATAAGGTATGCCGTGTCAACGAAGCCTTGTGCAAGGGCTGCGGTGCATGCGTTGGCGGTTGCTTTAGTGGTTCGATAGGCCTTAAACACTATACGAACGAGCAGCTCGTAGGGGAAATTGAAGGCATGCTTGTATGAGCTTTCTTTAATTTTCTACTGACTCAGGGAAGCGAGGCGTAATAATAATGGAACATAAATCAGAATGGGAGCCTAGAATACTTGGGGTCTTGTGTAAGTGGTGTAGTTATGCTGGAGCTGATTTAGCTGGAACCAGCCGTAAGAAGTATCCAGCCAACCTGAGAATATTGAAGGTGCCCTGTTCAGGAAGAGTTGACCCTCTGTTAATCCTCAAGTGTTTGCGTCTGGGCTTTGATGGTGTTGTAGTTTCCGGCTGCCATCCTGGTGACTGCCATTACCAAACGGGAAACTACCGCGCCAGGAGAAGAATCGCTCTAACCAAGAAATTCCTAGAGTATATAGGTATTCCGGAAGAGCGGGTTAAGGCTAGTTGGGTATCAGCGTCAGAAGGTCTAAAGTTTGCCCAGGTGGTTGCTGAGGTAGCCAAAGATATAGAAGAAGTGGGACCTAATAAGTTATTTGCCAGAGATGGAGATTGATATGGAACAAGTGCTACGGAAAGAGGCTAGAAAACTGCTAGAAGAGGAAAAGGTTGACTATATAGTTGGCTTCGCGCCGGGGAGTCTGAAATTCAGCACCACTCCTTTGATTACCAAAGAGAAAGAGGAAATTGCCTCTTTAGTAATTAACCCCTTCATAGTAAATAATCTGGCCAAATTCCTAACTGAGGTGCGAGGACGAGTTGGCATAGTAGCCAAAGGTTGCGATAGTCGCTCCATTGTCAGTCTTATACAGGATAATCAAGTTGTCAAAGAGGATGTCGTAATTATTGGTGTTCCTTGTTCCGGTTTGATTGACATAGTAAAGGTAGAGAACTTGGTGGGCAAAGACAGAGATGAAATTGATGACATCGCCCTCCAAGGAGAAAAGGTAGTAGTAACTGCTGGCGGGAAGAAGAGAGAGTTACCCACAAAGGAGGTCTTCTTCGAACATTGCCTTGGCTGTGAGTTTCCCACCCCTCAGGAATACGATACCCTTATTGGTGAACCAGTCGCCGCGCTTGGTGACAAGGAGTTGAGCCGAAAGAAGATTAAAGAACTACAAGATATGACCCCAGAACAGAGATGGGCATTCTGGAAAGAACAGTTCAGGCGCTGCATCCGATGCTATGCGTGTCGCCAGGCCTGCCCAGCTTGTTTTTGTGAGCGGTGCTTTGTTGAGGAGTCCCAGCCACAATGGGTATCATCAGTTCCGCAGTGGCAGGATAATCTCATCTTTCAGGTAATTAGAAATATACACGTAGCCGGAAGATGCACTGATTGTGGTGAGTGCGAACGTGTTTGCCCACAGAATATCCCGCTAAGAAGCTTGTCTAAAAAGATGTCTGACTTAGTCGAAGAGATGTTCCACTACAAGGCAGGAATAGATAGAAGTGCACCAGCCTTAATGAGTGCCTATGAGCATGCGGAGGCTGAAGACTTAATCCGGTAAAAGAAGGGGTAAGGTGACTACTAAGAAGATAAGGAAGAAAGACATAGGCAAGCTTCTTGGCATATGGAGCCAGGAGTTTAGTGTAATTGTTCCATCCAAGGAGGAAGGCGTCGCCAAGATGGACAGATGGGACGGTAAAGACATCAGCTTCTTAGACTGGTATAGAAACACTGTCGTCCCCTCTAAGGATAATTTTCTCCCACCCATGGAGAAAATGTTCAGCTTCCAGAAAAACAGGGATGGTTACCATATAGAAGTGCCGCAGGATGAGCAAAAGCAGCTTATTTTTGGCATTCGGCCCTGTGATGCCAGAGGTATAGCTATAATAGATAAGGTCTTTACTGACACATATGAAGACCGCTATTATTTATCCAAAAGAAAGAACACAATACTCATCGGCCTTAGCTGCACCAATCCTTATGATAGCTGTTTCTGTATTTCATTGGGACTCAAGCCCACGGAATCGGCTGATGTTGACTTGATGTTTACCGATATGGGGGATGAATTCTTAATCGAAGAGACTGCTGATAAGGGTGAAGAGCTGCTGGCAGCGGCCAGTGTGGTGAAAGAGGCCACCAAAGCTGATGAAGCTAAAGCGAAGACAGTAAAAGCAACAGCCTCTGGCATGGTGATGAGGAGGATAGATACAAAAGATGTCGGGGAAAAGCTACAGGCCCGCTTCAGTGACAAAGATTATTGGGAGAAAGTGGCTGCCAAGTGTATTAGCTGTGGTGTCTGTACTTTCCTTTGCCCCACTTGTTTCTGTTTTGATATTTGTGATGAGTTGGTTAAGAAGCAAGGGGCAAGATATAGAGGGTGGGATAGTTGTAGTTTCAGGCTCTATACCAAAATGCCCATGGAAAATCCGAGAGAGGAGAAATGGCAACGGGTGAGGCAAAAGGTATGCCATAAATTCGAGTTTTATCCAATGAACTATGATGTTATTGCCTGCACCGGTTGCGGTAGGTGTATACGATTGTGTCCAGTGAACTGGGATATCACTCAAATCTTAAGTAGGCTGCCTGGCAGCGTCACGTCTCAGAGTCACAAATAATTGGTGAGTTAAAAGATGCCTATTACAGATACTAGCCAGAGAAAAAAATTTCTTGCCCAGAGTAATGTCTACTTGCCACACATAGTGGTAGTAGATAAAATTATTGAAGAAACGCCTTCTGTCAGAACACTGCATTTCAATTTCAAGGATGAGAAGCTACGTAAAGAGTTTACCTTTGAATCAGGTCAATTTGCTGAACTTTCTATCTTTGGTATAGGAGAAGCCACCTTCTGTATTTCCTCTAGCCCTACCAGAAATGACCATTTAGAGTGTGCCATAAACCGGGTGGGGCTGGTAACTAATGCCATGCATCGGCTCAGCGTTGGCGCTGAGACTGGTTTCAGGGGACCCTACGGGAACAGTTTCCCCCTTGAGCTAATGCGGGGGAAGAATCTCGTTTTCGTTGGTGGCGGAATCGGTCTAGCCCCGCTTCGTTCTATCATCTGGAACGTTTTAGACAATAGAGATAAATATGGAAACATAGACATTATCTATGGAGCACGTAGCCCCGCTGATTTGTGCTTCAAGTATGATCTTGATAGCTGGAGTCAGGATAAAACAGTAAACATGATAACTACTGTTGATAAAGGTGACGAGAACTGGATAGGAAGAGAGGGCTTTGTCCCTTCGATATTGGAGCAGGTGGCTCCTTCAGCCAAGAATGCTATAGCCATTGTGTGCGGCCCCCCGATTATGATAAGACGCACTTTTCCAGTTCTGCAAAAACTGGGCTTCACGCCGGAGCAAATGATAACTACTCTGGAAAAAAGAATGAAGTGCGGCATAGGTAAGTGCGGGCGATGTAATATTGGTAATTTATATGTATGCCGTGATGGGCCAGTGTTCACCTATGCCCAGATAAAGAACTTTATATCTGATGAATACTGAACGTTCTCTTAAGCATGGAAATTTGGTATGTGGCCGGTACATATGTCTAGTCGAAGCCTAAAGATTGTATCCAGTCCCCATTTCTGGGCAGTGGTGACAATGTTTGCCCTTGGTACAGTGTTGCACTACCCGCAACAGATACTCTCGACGGATTCAGCATCTCTTTTCTCATTTCTAGGTCTAACCCGGCACGCCGTAGAGCGCATTTTGCTCCTGTTTCCCATCGGTTACGCCGGTTTCGTCTTCGGTACGAGGGCAGGGCTCATTAGCCTGACAGTGGCGTCTGGCATTATGCTGCCTCGTGTCTTCTTAATCTCCCCATATTCCTCTGATGCTTTGCTTGAGACCATTGCTGTTATCCTCATCGGCGGTCTAATTAATCTGTGGTTTGCCAGCCACAGAAAAGAAAAGGAGCGCAGTCAGCAAATGCTCTCAAAATTAGAGGCGGCTGACCAGCAGTTTGAATCCGTATTTCAGGTTATAAGACGTAATGAGAAACGACTTTTTGCCTTATATGAGATCTCAGCCATCATCAGCCAGTCTTTGGAGTTGAAGGATGTCTTGAGCGCCGCTGCCGACAAGGTTAAGCAAGTAATGGACCTAGAAGTCGTCCTTATATTTCTTCTAGACGAAGATAGGCAAGAGCTTGAGCTCATAACTCACCGGGGAGTATCTGAGGAGTTTGTCGCTGGACTAAAAGGACTGAGGGTTGGTGAGGGCTTCAACGGTCGCGTTGCCCAGACTGGTGAGCCGCTGCTGATTGAGGATGCCTCTCAAGACCCTAGACTTACTAGAGAAATAGTGAGACAAGAGGGAATACAGGCTGAAATCATTGTGCCGCTGAAAGCCAAAGACAAGGTAGTGGGCACTTTCGCCGGGGCTATGCGTGAGTCGCGGCAATTTCTGAAGGAAGAAGTAGAACTGCTTATTGCCATAGGGAGTCAGATCGGCATGGCTGTTGAGAGTACCCGGCTCTACCAAAGAGAACGTTTGGCCGCACAACAAGCCTTGGCCTCAGAAAGGCGATACCGCGCGTTATTTGAGGGCGCGCACGATGCCATCTGGGTACATGACTCACATGGTAATATTATAGCTGTCAATAAGGCTTGCGAGGAGCTTACTGGTTATAGCTCAAAAGAACTGCTAAGAATGAACGTGAGAAATTTCCTGGCTGAGGACGGCCTTAGTTTAGCTCGACAGATTAGGCGCAAGCTCTTCTTAGGAGAAGAGGTGGAACAGCCCTATGAGCAGCGTTTGATTAGCAGAGACGGAACCGAGAGGATCGTAAGATTGACCTCCAACCTAATTAGAGAAGACGGCAGACTGAAGGGGTTTCAGAATATTGCCCGAGATGTTACCAGAGAAAAAGAGATGCAAGACAAATTGAGTACAGCTTACCGAGAGCTCATCGAATCTCATCGGCGGCTGAAGGAAAGCCAAGCGCAGTTAATCCAGGCTGAGAAACTGACGTCGCTGGGTCAGTTGGCTGCCTCCATCGCGCACGAAGTCAACAACCCTCTATCAGGTGTACTCGTCTATACCCAGTTGATAGCCAAGAAGATACGAGACAACGATCTTCCCAAGGATGTTGCTATGGGGTACCTATCCAAAATGGAAGCAGAACTCACTCGCAGCACAAAATTAATCCGGAGTCTTCTTGATTTCGCTCGACAATCACCCCCAGCGTTCCGGCAGGTGAACGTGAACGAGGTTATCAACCGGGCTCTTGACCTTGCTGCTCACTCAGCCGAGTTACAGCATGTCCAAATAGTAAAAGAGCTTGACCCCTCTCTGCCTAACTTGATGGCTGACTTTGACCAGCTTCAACAGGTCTGCACTAACCTTATTTTGAATGCTATTCAGGCAATGCCTCAGGGAGGCAAGCTAACACTCCGCAGCTCAGTTAATAATGAGCAGATCAAGATAGAGGTCCAGGACACAGGTTGCGGCATTTCTCCAGAAAATATGCGCAAGCTGTTCACCCCCTTCTTCACCACTAAGCGCGAGGTGAAAGGAGTAGGCCTGGGTTTGGCTATAGCTTATGGAATTATCCAAAGACATCATGGAAGAATAGAAGTACAAAGCAAGGAAGGAGAAGGCACAACCTTCACTATCTATTTACCCTTACACCCTGAGGAACTCGCAGAAAAAAGTTAAGAATCATTACGGTTGATAGCTTATGGGCGGAAAAACTCGCGGGACAAAAGTGGATATTACAGGGGGAAAACGATGAAAGCAAAGAAAAGAAGGATTCTCCTAGTAGAAGATGAGGCAGTGTTAAGAGAAGCTCTGCGGGAATGGCTTACAGACGACGGATATGATGTTGATGTTGCTGAATCTGGAGAGGAAGCCCTGGACAGAATCAAGAAGGAGGATTTCGGCTTCATAGTTCTGGACTTAAGGCTGCCAGGTATAGATGGTTTGCATGTGTTTGAGGAAGCTAAAGACCTTAAACCCCAAACTAAAGGGGTAATCATTACTGCCTATCCTTCTAAAGAAACACAGACAAAGGCAAAAGAGATAGGGCTACTCGATTATTTGCCTAAGCCTTTCAAGATTGCAGACTTAGAGAAGATAATTAGTGGGGCGCTGGAAGAAGTAGACGAAAGGAAATTGAAAGAAAAGCATATCTGGTTGGAACTTGGAGCAGTGTCTTTCCGACTATGTACTCGCAATTATGAGTGTGGCCACTGCGCCTTTGCCCAGGATGTCCAGGATAGATTCGGTACCATATCAGTAATTGGTGATGATGAAGTTGCCAAGCTTAAGCAATTACCTGGCAGTCAAAGGTTGTGCCGTTACACCTCGGTACATTTTATGAAGAAGGAGAGGGCTGATCTAGTATCTGGATAGCAACGAAAAGGTGCTCGAAGGCGTATTACACCCTAAGATCAAAGCGGAAGGCGGTGCAAGAAATAATCTTGAGCGTACACAGGTGATAAAGCGAGTAGGCTATAGATGTCACTAGGAGGAGAACAATGGGAGCTAAAAAGGGAAAGATTCTGCTTGTAGAAGATGAGGCTGCGGTGAGAGAAAGTGTGCGGGACTGGCTGGTGGACAGTGGGTATGATGTGGAGTGTGTTGAAACCGGGGAGGAAGCTTTAGAAAGGGTAGACAAGGAGGACTTTGGCGTTCTGGTTCTTGATTTGAGGCTGCCGGGTATAGATGGTCTGCAAGTATTCGAGCAGGCCAAGGGGCTTAAGCCTGGAACTAAAGGGATAATGATTACTGCTTATCCGTCAATCGAAACACGAGATAAGGCACGGCGTTTAGGACTTCTCGACTATTTACCCAAGCCTTTCAGGATTGAGGACCTGGAAAAGGTGATCAAAGGGGCACTGCAAGAGGTAGTGGAAAAGAAGTTGCCAGAGAAGCAAGGCTTGTTGGAACTTGGAGCTGTATCCTTCCGGCTATGCACCCACAACTATGAATGTAGCTCATGTGCATTTGCCCAAGATATACGGGATAGATATGGAACGATAACAGTTATCAGCGAAGATGAAGTTAACAACTTCAGACAGTTACCTGTTAATGAAAGGCTGTGCCCGTACAGAGAAAAGTTAGGAACTCTTCTAGAAATCTAGCCCCAGATACATGTGACGTCAAAAATAAAGTGATTTCATGAAAAAGCCGGCCTCCTTGGGCAGAATAAAGCTTAAGGAGGTGCAAGCGTGATAGATGCTGGTTTAGTTTGAATGAAGGAGGGTCAAAGGATGGTTACTGTAGAGCTTCTGAAGGGGTTGGGACTCTTTAAAGGTCTAACTGATAGCGAATTGGCGAGAATAGCAGAGCTTTGTCACCTACACAGCTTAAATGCGGGTGACCGTATTTTGGAGGAGGGGACTAGGGCGACGAATCTACATTTATGCCTTAGTGGCAAGGTCGATATCGTCATCTGGGTTAAAAAGCCGTGGAACCGATACGTCACGGTTCACCAATCCCAGCCGGGAGAACCCTTTGGATGGTCTGCCTTGGTAGCGCCATATACCTATTCTGCCTCTGCGGTATGTGTGGAAGATGGTGAGGAAATTCGTATTACTGGTTCTGATTTGCTGGCCCTCTTCCACCAGTATCCTCATATGGGATACGTAATCATGGAAAACCTTAGCGCCGATATTGGTGCCTGGCTAGTGCAAACGAGGGAGAGGTTAATCGCCGAATGGTTAAGCACCGCGGGGCCTACAAATTCGACTGCTTGGGGTGAACCCAAGAGGAGATAACAGAGGATGGTTGGGGGTGCTTAATAATGTCCTTCTGAGGAGTCCAAAGGAATTTGGACGACGAAGAATGACAATTGGATGTTGTTAAACAGTCTCTACTAATCAGGCTTGACAAAACGATATCCGATACGAGGCTCGGTCACAATAAATTTGGGATTTGAGGGGTCATCTTCTATCTTGCTCCTGAGCTGTCTAATGAAAA